>CAJQLI010000168.1 GCA_905479125.1 uncultured Alphaproteobacteria bacterium
TCTTGATTTCCTCTCGGGTTTTGGGCCGTCCCTGCCCTGTTTCTGACGTATGCAGGACCGGAAGCACTGTCAACAGCAACGACCATGCCATCGCGATACAACACCTGTGTGTGCTGACGAAAAGTTTATCCGGTTCGCGCTTTCGGAGCCCTATATGTTAGATAGAATACGTTCTCCGGCTGCCGAACCCGTCAGCCAAACCGGGAAATACCTATGGATATTGCCGCGCCAAGCACGGTCGCGCCCATCGACGAATCGAAATTCCGCGATCCGCTGACCACGGCGAAAGGCGAAGCACGGGCATCCGTCTCGCTGAAGACCCTGAACACGCTGTGGATCAACACAGGCACGCTGTGCAATCTGACCTGCGTAAACTGCTATATCGAATCCAGCCCGACCAATGACCGGCTGGTCTATATCACGACAGATGAAGTCCGGGCCTATCTGGATGAAATTGCGGCAGACGGGCTGGATACCGAGGAAATCGGGTATACCGGCGGCGAGCCGTTCATGAACCCGGACATGATCGATATCATCGACCTCACCCTGTCGCGCGGGTTTCGCGCACTGGTGCTGACAAATGCGATGCGCCCCATGGCGAAGGTACAGGACGGCCTTTTAAGGCTGCGGGAACAATACGGCGATCAGCTCGTCCTGCGCGTATCAGTCGATCATTACGACATCGCCCATCATGAAAAGGAACGCGGGCCCCGGTCATGGCAGCCGGCGGTCGATGGCCTGAAATGGCTGTCGGATAACGGCTTCAACATCAACGTCGCGGGCCGCACGTTCTGGGATGAGACAGAGCAGGAACTGCGGCACGGTTTCGGAGCGATGTTCGCGGAGAACGGTCTGACGATGGACCCGCAAAGCCCGGTCGACCTCGTGCTGTTTCCCGAAATGGATGAAATGGCCGATGTACCGGAAATCACCACGGACTGCTGGGGCATCCTGAACGTCTCACCGGATGCCATGATGTGTGCGTCGTCCCGCATGGTGGTGAAGCGCAAGGGCGCCGACAAGCCCGTGGTCATGCCCTGCACGCTGCTGCCCTATGACGAACGCTTCGAGATGGGCGAAACCCTGGCGGAAGCCACCGCCGACGTGCCCCTGAACCACCCCCATTGCGCCAAATTCTGCGTGCTGGGCGGCGGCGCCTGCAGCGCGGGTTGATTCAAGGCTGTCCCCCCTGCAAAGGCGGGGGGCATTCTATCAAACGCCGCCTACAGGTTTTTCCCCAGCCAGGCGATCATCTTCGCGAATGAATCTTCGGTCGCCGCGGCGCGGTAACCTGCCTGGTTGGTGAAATTCTGGAAGGCGTGACCCGCGCCTTCATAGGAATGGAATTCATGGGTGATGCCGAGCTCGGTCAGCTTTGCGTCGATCTTCGCCACATCATCGGGGGACGGGTTTTCATCGTCCTTGCCGTAAAACCCGATCACCGGGCCCCGCAGGTCGCCGAGCTTCTCGAAGGGCGGTGCATCGCCATTGCCCCATATCTTGAACATGTTGCCGCCGTAATAGACGACGTTGCATTTGAATGCCTCAATCGACGTCGCACCGAGGAACGATACGCGCCCGCCCATGCAATGCCCGGCAATGGCCATCCGGTCGTTATCGACCGAGTCCATGCCCTGCAACAGGCCGACCGTCGCGTTCAGATCGGCAATGATCTGGACATCATCCAGCTGCTTGATGGATTCGCGCGTATCCTCGCCTTCGGGCCGGCGGTGATGGAGATGCGGTGTCGCCGCGACATAGCCATGGCCGGCGAGATCCTGAACGAACTTGGTCGTCGCCGAATCGTTGCCGGCGCGGTGATGGGCGACGACAATTGTCGGATGCGGTCCCGGCGTGGCGGGCTCATCGATAAAGACACTCATCGTGCTGCCGTCGATGGTCAGCGATTCCCAGCGGGCATTGGACGCCATTTGAGCTTCTCCTCGTTAATTCATCCCAGAACCTAGAGCGCCGGCCAAGCCGGGTCCAACACCAATATACACGCCTGCACGCACCGGGAACGCTACCCGGATACCGCCGTGTCCCGGCTTGCCAACATCACTGCGCATGGATAATGTTTTAAACATTAGGTTCCGAAGTAAATCGGAAATACGCAAAAAATACCGCGACAGGGAAGATAAAAAACAATGAAGCTGCAGGGACAGGAAATCGACGTCGTTCGCAAGGGTTCCGGCCAGCCGCTAGTGCTGCTGCATGGCGGCGGTGGACCGATCGCCTCCATGCCGTTCGCCGACAAGCTCGCCGAAAAATTCGAAATCATCGCGCCGACCCACCCCGGTTTCGCGGGCAGCAAGATCCCCGATCATTTCAACCGGATCGACGATCTGGTGTACCTGTATCTCGACCTGCTGGACGAGCTGGACCTGAACGATGTCATCCTGATGGGCTTTTCCATGGGCGGCTGGACCGCAGTCGAGCTTGCCACGATGAATTCAACGCGGCTGTCCAAAATGATCCTGGTCGACCCTGTCGGCGTGAAGACCGGCGGGCGCGAAGACCGTGACATTGCCGACGTCTTCGCGCTTCCGGGCGAAAAGCTGGCGGAACTGATGTTTCATGATACCTCTCTTGCCCCCCGCCCCGCCGACATGCCGGAAGACCAGTTGCAGATCATGGCCGCCAACCGGATCGCGCTCGGCGTCTATACGTGGGATCCCTACATGCATAATCCGAAGCTGCCGCACCGGCTGCACCGGATCAAAATGCCGACCCATTTCATCTGGGGCGAAAGCGACGGCATCGTGACCGTCGATTACGGCGAGAAATACTGCAAACTGATCGACGGCGCGACCATGACCGTCATCGAAAAAGCCGGCCATTCGCCGCAGATGGAACAACCCGACGCCTTCGTCGACGCCGTGTTCAAATTCGCAGGCTAAAAACAA
>CAJQLI010000169.1 GCA_905479125.1 uncultured Alphaproteobacteria bacterium
GTCTGATAGCCGGCGGCAACCAGCGTGCCGAAACTTGTCTCTTGGGCGGCTTCGGGATCGGTATGGTAGGGGACAGGCGCATATTTCAGCCCGAACTCGATGATTTCCTGCTCATCCAGCGTTTGAGTGCCAGTCTCATAAACCTGACCGACTTCGAAATCCTCGAAGAAAAGGGGTTTTTCAACCTTCATAATTGGTAACTCCTCAAAAGGGTCTCAGGCAGTCGCAATCGACGATAATTTCTCGGCGAGCTGCCTCACGCCGCGGAGGCGATCGGTGGCCCGGGCCCAGTCTCTGCGGACAACAATCGTATGGTCGGGCCGCAACTTGCTTCGCCCGAGGTCGCCCGTGACAAATTCCATAAGCCCCGTGGGATTCTCGAAGTTGTTATTCCGGAACGACAGGGTAGCGCCCTTGGGTCCGGCATCGATCTTCTCGACGCTTGCCGCCCGGCAATGGCGCTTGATCGTGACGATCTGCAACAGGTTTTCGACTTCGCCAGGAAGCGATCCGAAACGGTCGATCAGCTCTGCTGCGAATGCCTCTGTGTCGTCTGCGCTTTTAAGTTCGGCGATACGACGGTACAGGCCAAGCCGGACATCGAGATCGGAGACATATTTTTCCGGGATCAGGACCGGAATACCAACATTGATCTGCGGGCTCCACTCACGGTCGTCTTCATCTTCGACACCCTTGGCGACAGCAACGGCTTCTTCCAGCATGTGCTGGTAAAGCTCGACGCCGACCTCGCGGATATGACCCGATTGTTCGGACCCCAGAAGGTTGCCAGCACCCCGAATATCAAGATCATGACTTGCCAGGGTAAACCCGGCGCCCAGTGTGTCGAGTGACTGCATGACCTCAAGGCGTTTATTGGCCGCATCGGTCAGTTTCCGGTTGTTGGGCAGTGTCAGGTAGCAATAGGCACGAAGCTTTGATCGGCCGATCCGTCCACGTAGCTGATAGAGCTGGGCCAGACCGAACATATCGGACCGGTGGATAATCATCGTGTTGGCGGTCGGGATGTCGAGGCCGGATTCAACGATCTGTGTCGATAGCAGAAGATTGACCGAGCCGTCATAGAAGGCGGTCATGACGTCTTCGAGCGCCTTGGTCCCCATCTGCCCGTGCGCCATGGCAACTTTGACTTCCGGCACCAGCGTACGCAGCTGTGCCGCGACCTCGTCCAGGTCCGCGACACGCGGACAAACGTAAAATGTCTGCCCGCCACGGAAATGTTCGCGCATTATGGCTTCGCGGATCATTACATCGTCGAACGGCATCACGAACGTTCGGACGGCAAGCCGGTCGACCGGCGGCGTACCGATCAGGCTCATTTCCTTCACGCCGCTCAGGGCCATCTGGAGTGTGCGGGGTATCGGTGTCGCGGTCAGGGTAAGAACGTGAACGTCGGTCTTCAGGTTTTTCAGGCGCTCTTTATGCGTAACGCCGAAATGCTGTTCTTCGTCGACGATCAGCAGTTCCAGCTTGTTGAACGCAATCGACTTGCTGAGCAGCGCATGTGTACCGACGACAATATCCACTTCACCGTTCGCGAGGCCTTCGCGGACCTTGTCGGCATCTTTACCGGTAACCAGGCGTGACAGTTGTTCAATACGGACCGGGACGCCTGCGAAACGCTCGACGAAGGTTTTGAAATGCTGGCGGCAGAGCAGGGTGGTCGGGACGACGACAGCGACCTGGCTGCCGGACATGACGGCCGCAAAGGCCGCTCGGAGCGCAACCTCCGTCTTGCCGAACCCGACATCGCCGCAGACCAGCCGGTCCATGGCGTTGCCCGATTTGAGGTCGTTAAGCGTATCCGCAATAGCGTAGGTCTGGTCGTCGGTTTCCGTGTAGGGGAAACGGGAGGCGAATTCCTGATAGAGGCTGTCCGGGATATCGATCTTTGTCGCGGGGCGCAGAGTTCTTTGTGCAGCGATTTTGATCAATTCGTTGGCAATATCGCGGAGCCGCGACTTCATCTTCGATTTGCGGGCCTGCCAGGCAGCGCCGCCAAGCCTGTCCAGGCTTGCCGGCATATCGCCGGATCCATAGCGCGACAGGACTTCGACGTTCTCGACCGGGACGTAAAGCTTGGTATCTCCCGCATAGATCAGCCGGAGGCAATCATGCGGCGCGTTCGCGACACTCAGGGTTTCCAGCCCGTCATACCGGCCTATCCCGTGTTCGATGTGAACAACGAGGTCGCCGAGGGCTATTTCGGAAACATCCGCGATGAAATCTTCGGCCCGGCGGCGCTTGCGGTCGGGGCGAACGATGCGTTCGCCGAGGATGTCCTGTTCCGTGATCAGCGTGAGGGTGTTGGACGTAAACCCATGTTCGATCGGCAGGACGACAAGGCCGGTGGTGTCAGAAGGAAGACCGGTTGCCGCCTGCCAGTCCTCGACCGCAACGATATCGGTAATGTTGTGATCGGCGAGCAATTGGCCAAGCCGTTCGCGGGAACCGAGCGTGAATGCGGATATGAGGACCCGCTTGCCGGAATCAGCGTCATTGCGCAGGCGTGTCGCCAGACTATCAAACACCGTGACCTGCGGCGCGTCGCTGTCACCGGAAACGGCCGATGCCTTTGCGCGTGCCGCAGCGAAGTCGGGTACGCGTTTTGCGCCGACTGCCAGTACTTCTGTATAGGCTGAAGACGCGATTCCTTCGGGAGCGGCAAAAGGCGTCAACTGGCCGACCAGGCGGCCATCGAGTGATTTCTCGAACTCCCGGGCGTCCAGATACAGGCTATCGGCCGGGAGGGGATTATAAGGGGGCTGACCACTGACATCGTTTACCTTGCGGTTCCGCAGATATGTGATGCGGGCATCGTAATAGTCGGAGATTGTCTCCAGGCGGCCGTCCTGAACCTGATCGGCGTCGTTATCCAGTGTGACGGAGGCGCCGGGTAGATAGTCAAACAGTGTATCGAGCGTTTCGTGAAACAGGGGCAGCCAGTGCTCCATGCCGATCTGCTTGCGGCCTTCGCTGACTGCGCTGTAGAGCGGATCTTCTGTGATATTGCCGAATGCCTCGCGGTAACCGGTGCGGAAACGCGCAATCGAGTCTTCGTCGAGGAAGACTTCACTTGCGGGTTTAAGCGAGAATTCTCCGATTTTCTCGGACGAGCGCTGTGTCGCGGCATCGAAAACCCGCAAGGCCTCTATTTCGTCGCCAAACAGATCGATACGAATAGGCATATCGTTGCCCGGCGGGAAGATGTCCAGAATACCGCCGCGCACGGCGTATTCGCCTGCTTCACGCACCGTACCGACACGCTCGAAACCGGTTCGGTTAAAGAAATCAGCCAGCTCGTCGACATCTACGCGGTCTCCGATAGCGAAGCGTCGGGCCGCGTCGGCTATCACCTTGCGGGCGGGAAGGCGCTGCAATGTCGCATTAACCGATGTCAGGACCACCAATTGCCCCATCGCATCTGATTCTGCGCGATGTGCCAGATAAGTCAGCGCGTCGATCCGCTGCGACACCACCTCCCGGTTCGGGGAAACGCGGTCGTAGGGCAGGCAGTCCCAAGCAGGGAAGGAAATAACGCGAATCTTAGGAGCAAAGAATGCAAGCGCGTCGCTCATTTCCGCCATACGCTTTGCATCCCGCGCAATATGCAGGTGAACAGCATTGTCTGGCTGACCCTCGAGGCTTTCAGCAACTAGAAGCGCATCGCACCCTTCGGGTACGCCGGACAGTAGGAATCTTCCCACACCGGAGAATGATTTATCGATGAAAGTCAATAGTTTATAATTTCTTCTTGAAGTTCTGGAGCATTGTGAGAACCGACGTATCGAATTCTGCCGGCGGCGGCTTCATGTCGATAACCCAGCTGAGTACGTCCTGATCGTTTTCATCGAGCAGGGCCTCGAAATCAGCCAGTTGAGGCTCGTCCAGGTCACGTAGATGTGCCTCGGCAAATCCGCCGATAACAAGGTCGCTTTCCTTGGTTCCGCGGCGCAGGCTGCGAAACCGTAATTTTCGGCGGATATTCTCTAGCTTATCTGGCATTACTGCTCCTCGTGGAAGGCTGGTATAAGTCTCCGCCTCGATGATGTCAGCCCGATTCCGACGGAAAACATGCGCCCAGACATACTTTTCTCTCTCTTTGCACCAGTCACCGGCCTTCCAGGCGTGGGACCGAAGATCGGAAAGCTGATCGAAAAGCTTGCCGGGCCGGGCATTGTCGACCTTTTGTGGCACCTGCCGAGCGGCCTTATCGACAGAAGATACGCTCCGAAGATATTAGATGCGACTGAAGGAGCGATAGCGACACTGACAGTCACTGTCGACAAACATTCTCCTTCCGCCCGTCGAGGCCTTCCGTACAGAATACGCTGCCGGGATGAAACGGGTTTTCTCACTCTCGTTTTTTTCAACGGCCGGGAGGATTACCTGCGCAAAATCCTGCCGGAAGGTGAAATTCGGGTGGTGAGCGGCAGGTTGGAGCGCTACCGGGATGAGTTCCAGATGACCCATCCGGATCAAATCGGCACCTTGGCAGAGCTTGAGGCGATAAAGACGGTCGAACCGGTCTATCCGATGACTGCGGGACTGACACCCAAACCCCTCAACCGCGCCATACGTGCGGCCGTTGATATGGCACCCGCACTGCCTGAATGGAATGACGGCCCATGGATGTCACAGAAAAAATGGACCGATTGGCACACGGCTTTGCAAACCGCCCATTCGCCCCGATCGGAAACAGACCTGCTGCCCGATGCGCCGGCCCGTGAACGCCTCGCATATGACGAACTACTTGCCAATCAGCTCGCCTTGCTCATCGTTCGCGGCCGTCAGCGGAAAAGGTCGGGCAGGGCTGTTCTCGGCGATGGCGGTCTCAGGCGCCGGCTGGAAGGAAACCTCCCGTTCAAGCTGACGGGGTCCCAGCAGATGGCGCTG
>CAJQLI010000170.1 GCA_905479125.1 uncultured Alphaproteobacteria bacterium
GGCTGAAAACGATCCCTTCACGGCCAAGATCCAGACCATGGTCACGGAATACTGCTGGGGCGGTGCGTGGACCAATGACACCCTGGATCATAAAACCCGCAGCCTGATGAACCTGTGCATCCTGACCGCACTGGGAAAGATGCAGGAACTGAAAGCGCATACGCGGGGCGCGATTACCAATGGCTGCACGGTCGACGAGATTTCGGAAGCGCTCGCCCATGCGACGGTTTATTGCGGTATTCCGGCCGGCGTGGATGCGTTTCGGAGCGCACGTGAAGCGCTCGACCAGTGCGAAAAAGACGGGATGATCTGAAGCGCACCGGATATCAATTGAAACGGTCGGGTTAGTGGTCTCGGAGCAACGTGCCGAGCCCATCGATCCGATCGTCAATTCCCGCGCCACGTAATGTGTGCCACAGGGTCGCGGAATTACTGGAAATGACCGGTTTTCCCAATGCTTTTTCCAGCGGCTCGATTGTGTCGAAGGTGTTGAAATCCGTACAGCAGATCAGCAGCGCTTCGGCCTCCGTCCGGTCTACCGATTTTGCATGTTCGAATACGTCCGGTGGCGCGACCCGCGAAATTCGCTGGATATTCTCAAGCGAGGTATTCAGGCCGAGCCCTGCGGTCGCAAGCACATCTATGCCATGGTCATTGAGATAGTGCGCTTCATGGGCGTTGGTCTCGTCGGTATAGGGCGACGCCATCGATATGGTGGTAACGCCGAGCGCGTTCAGCGCGGCTATGATCGCCTGCGCGGTCGAATTTACACCGACGTTTCCGGCATGGGTCATAGTGCCCAGAAGCCGGTCGGAAGGGCAGGCCATCGATCCGGCGGTACAGGCATAGGTGGCATGATCCACCCGGCAGGCCGAAAGATCGCTCATTGCACGTTTGACGTCGCCGAGCATTTCCTGAAAATCGTCGGCAGCTGGGTCCGCGTGATGTGGGGAACGGGTAAAATGGAAGCTTACCCCGACGGGGGCAAAACGGTTGAATTCGGCCTCGTTGACCGTGTTGCTCGGTGGGACGATCACGCCGATTTTCGCCCGCGCGCCAATTGGCTTGAAACCACTAAGATCCGTCATCCGAAAGTTCCTTCGATTGCGTATGAACAACAATGTGCCCATCCCCACCGGACGGCGCAACCATGGTTGACCGGCCTATACCCGGTTGTATGTTGACGAGACCTTACAGGAGAGATTTCGATGTCCGATAATGATCGCGTGTTAATTGCCGGGGCGGGCCCCGTTGGTTGTTCCGCAGCCTTGTATCTTGCCCAGCGGGGAATCCCCGTCACCCTGGTCGAGGCCGCCGCGACGTTGCCGGAAGATCTCCGGGCATCGACATTTCATCCGCCAACTCTCGACATGCTTGATGATCTTGGCGTTGTCGACCAGCTGCTGGAACAGGGCATCGTCTGCCCGGAATGGCAGTACCGGGATACGCGCGAAGGCGTGATCGCAAACTGGGATCTCGGTGTGTTGAAGGACGACACTCGGCACCCTTACAGAATCCAGTGTGAACAATACAAACTGACGCGGATCATCATCGCTGAGCTGGCGAAGATGGATAATGTCGATGTCCGTTTCCGTGTCCGCGCAACCGGTACCAGCCAGGATGAACATGGCGTTACGCTGAGCGTCGAAGGCCCCGAGGGCCCGGAAGATCTGAAAGGCAAATACCTGATCGCCGCCGATGGTGCGTCCAGCGTAATCCGGATTACCCAGGGGATCGAATTTCCCGGGCTGACGTTCCCGGAACTGTGGCTGTGTACCAGCACCGAGTTCAAGTTCGAGGATCATTTTGAAGACCTCGCACCTATCGCCTATATCGCCGATCCGGATTTCTGGTTCGTGTTTGTGCGTGTACCGGGCCTGTGGCGTCTGCTTTTGCCGTCTCGTGTCGGTGAAACAGCAGAATCCCTGGTGACGGACGAAACCGTGCAGGAGCGTATGCACCAGGTGTGTCCGAAGACCGGCGACTACGACACGTTCCACCGCACGGCATATTCGGTTCATCAGCGGGTCGCAGAAACCTATCGCAAGGGACGCGTGTTCCTGGCGGGCGATGCGGCGCACATTAACAATCCTCTTGGCGGCATGGGGATGAATGGCGGTATTCACGATGCCGTCAATTTGTCGAAGAAGCTCGTAAAGGTCTGGAATGGAGAGGCAGACGACCGTGTGCTCGACCTGTATGACGCGCAGAGGCGGCCGATTGCTGTTGATTATGTTCAGAAGACCACAATCCGGAACAAGCAGATGCTTGAGGAAACCGATCCTGATGCCCGGAAGGCCAAGCATGACGAAATGCGGGCAATGGTCGCGGACCCGGCGAAGGCCCGCGAATACCTGCTTCAGTCATCAATGATCACGACGCTCAGCGAGGCGGAGAAAATAGGCTAAAATAGCCTGCCTCAATTCTGCCTCATATGATCTTCACGTTTAACCAGAAGGGCGAGAATCCTGTATTTTTGCTATGAAATCGCAGTCTCCTCGCCTAGTTTGAGTGTGCTTAAACCGCACAAGCGGGAATCATAAGGAGGCTTTGATATGAGGAAACAATTCAAGTCCGGCGTTTTGCCGGTAATCGCGGCAGCTACTGCCGTTGTTCTTGCCGGCCCGGCCGGCGCGATCGACATGAAAATCGGTTATCCGACGACCGCCGATCCACAGCATGATGTCGGTCTGCGTCTCGCCAAACTGGTTGCAGAACGCACAAACGGAGAGATCAAGGGGCGCGTCTTCCCGACCAGCCAACTCGGTAAAATTCCGCGGCAGGTCGAGGGGCTCCAGCTTGGAACCCAGGAAGTGTTTCTGGCGCCACCGGGATTCTTGCAGGGCGTGAATCCTGCATTTCAGGTTGCTGATGCACCCGGCCTGTTCAAGGATCACATGCACGTTCATCGGTCGATTAACGACGACACTTTCCGGGACAAGTTCCTGCAACTGGGTGCGAACAAGGG
>CAJQLI010000171.1 GCA_905479125.1 uncultured Alphaproteobacteria bacterium
ATCAGATCGACGATCAGCTTAACTTCATGCAGGCACTCGAAATATGCCATTTCGGGTGCATAACCGGCTTCGACCAGTGTTTCGAAACCGGCGGTGATCAGCGATGTCAGGCCGCCGCACAGAACTGCCTGTTCACCGAACAGATCGGTCTCGCATTCCTCGCGGAATGTTGTCTCGATAACGCCGGAGCGCCCGCCGCCGATTGCCGAGGCATAGGACAGTCCGATTTCCATCGCATTGCCCGAGGCATCCTGCTGGACCGCGATAAGGCAGGGCACACCGCCTCCGCCGACGAACTCACCGCGCACCGTGTGGCCCGGGCCTTTCGGCGCAACCATGAAAACGTCCAGGTCGGGACGCGGCTCGATCAGTTGGAAATGTACGGCCAGACCGTGTGCAAACGCCAACGCAGAACCTTTTTTCAGGTTGTCGCGCAGATCAGCCGCATACAGGTCAGACTGCAATTCATCGGGCGTCAGGATCATGGTGACATCCGCCCAGGCCGCCGCAGCGGCAGGCGTCATCACTTTAAGCCCGGCGTTTTCCGCCTTGGCGATGCTCGAGGACCCTTCACGCAACCCGACAACGACTTCCTTCACGCCGGAATCGTTCAGGTTATTTGCATGGGCGTGACCCTGGCTGCCATAGCCAATGATCGCGACCTTCTTGTCCTTGATAAGATTAATATCCGCATCCCGGTCGTAATATACTCGCATCGCTCTACCTTTCCGTATTAGCCAGATTGTCTGATCTGTTGTGGCGCGCTTTCTAAAGCGCGGATTTGCCCCGTGCAATAGCAACGACACCCGTTCTTGAAACATCGACCAGCCCGAGGGGTACCATCAGGTCGATAAAGGCGTTCAATTTCTCCGTCGCGCCTGAAATCTCAAACACGAATGACTCGTTTGTGCTGTCGATAGCGCGGGCCCGGAAAATATCGGCAATCCGCAACGCTTCAACACGTTTATCGCCCTTCCCGGCAACCTTTACCAGTGCCAGTTCACGCTCGACGTTTGCACCTTCAGCCGTCAGGTCGACAACCCGATGGACCGGTACAAGCCGGTTCAGCTGTGCCTTAATCTGTTCGATTATCTGGGGCGTACCGCTGGTCACGACGGTGATACGGCTGATCGCATCAGCCGTATCCGTCTCCGCAACGGTGAGGCTTTCAATATTATAGCCCCGGCCGGAAAACAGACCGATAACCCGGGCAAGCACACCCGCTTCGTTGTCCACCAGTACGGCAATTGTGTGCCGTTCAATCGTCGAATCTACGACCACTTTTTCGCTCCGTATTCTGTGTAAATCGGTTTCCGCGACCGGATATGGTTCAGACCAGAACCATGCCTTCTTCGGAACCGGACTGCTCTGCTTCGTCATCGGGACCCAGCAGCATCTCATTATGCGCCGCACCCGACGGGATCATCGGGAAACAGTTTTCTTTCTGATCGACCCAGATATCGGCAATGACGGGCCGATCGATGGAAATCATTTCCTGGATAACGTCGTCGACTTCATCCGCCTTCGTTGCCCGCAGGCCGACCCAGTGACAGGCCTCGGCCAGTTTTACGAGGTCTGGCAGTGCATCGGTATAGCTTTCGGAATAACGGCTGCCATGCATCAGTTCCTGCCACTGACGCACCATACCCATGTACTGGTTATTCGTGATGAACACCTTGACCGGTGCCCGGGCCTGAACCGCGGTCGACATTTCCTGCATGTTCATCAGGAACGAGGCTTCGCCGGAAATATCGACAACCAGAGATTCCGGATGGGCAACCTGAACGCCGATTGCGGCCGGCAGACCATACCCCATTGTGCCGAGACCGCCGGAGGTCATCCAGCGTTTAGGCTCATCGAATTTATAGTACTGTGCCGCCCACATCTGATGCTGGCCGACCTCTGTCGTGATGTAGCAATCTCGATCCTTGGTCGCTTCGTACAGACGCTCGATCGCATATTGCGGCTTAATCACCGTACCCGTCTGATTGTATTTCAGACAATCGCGCTCGCGCCATTCGTCGATCTGCTTCCACCAGGCTTTCAACGCCTTCTGGTTCGTCTTGAGGCCCTTTGCTTTCCATGCGCGGAGCATCTGGTCGAGGATCGTGCCGACATCGCCCACGACCGGCAGATCAACCACGACGTTCTTGTTGATCGATGACGGGTCGATATCAATATGAATTTTTTTCGAATTTGGTGCGAAAGCGTTCAGCCGCCCGGTCACCCGGTCGTCGAAACGCGCCCCCACGGCAACGATCAGATCCGCATCGTGCATCGCAAGGTTGGCTTCGTAGGTACCATGCATGCCGAGCATACCGAGGAACTGCTTATCCGTTGCCGGATACGCACCGAGCCCCATCAGCGTCAGCGTAACCGGCGCACCGGTCAACTTGATCAATCGATCCAGCTGCTTCGATGCCTTCAGGCCTGAATTGATCACCCCGCCACCGCAATAGAACAAGGGCTTCTTGGCCGCAGCGATCATGGCCACCGCCTTTTCGATCTCGTTCTTTTCCGCCTTCAGGCGCGGCTGGTAGGTTTTGTGCTCAACCTGGGTCAAATTCTTATAGGTGCCCATCGCCATCAGAATATCCTTGGGCAGATCAACCACTACCGGGCCGGGCCGGCCGCTACGGGCGACGTAAAACGCCTCGTGCATGATCCGCGGCAGATCCGCGATATCCTTCACAAGATAGTTATGCTTGGTGCAGGGTCGCGTGATACCGGTGGTGTCGGCTTCCTGAAAAGCATCGTTCCCGATCAGATGGGTCGGCACCTGGCCCGTGAGGCAGACGATCGGAATACTATCCATCAGCGCATCGGTAAGGCCGGTGACAGCGTTCGTCGCACCCGGTCCGGACGTCACCAGAACGCAGCCAACCTTGCCGGTCGACCGGGCATAACCTTCGGCCATGTGAACCGCACCGCCTTCCTGGCGGACAAGCACGTGCTTCAGCTGGTTCTGCTGAAAGATGGCATCATAGATCGGCAGGACAGCGCCGCCGGGATACCCGAAAATGGTATCGACGCCCTCATTCACAAGCGCCTTGATGATGATCTCCGAGCCGTTCATCTGCTGATCAGCCATCCGTCCGTTCCCCGCTTAATCACTGGCGGATGTTGCATCCGCATGTTCACGTTCAAGCATTTCCCTCAATCGAAAACCGGCTCATAAGGCCGGTTTATGCGAGAATGCTGTGAAGAAATTTCGCACTGCACAATGAGTGCAAGGCGCGGAAACTATAGCCAGTAAATCAATCGGTCAACAGAAAATTCCTAATTTCCGAAAAGATTTTATCCCATTTAATTTCCGAATATTTCGTTTCGACAACCATTTCTGGAACAAATTGTCGTCTAAACCAGGTCATCTGGCGCTTGGCATAGCGACGGGTATCCCGCTTACCGAGCTCTTTCATGCGCTCCCGGTCGATTTCATCCCCGAGATATGCCCTGATCGGCGGGACTCCGACCGCCTTTAGCAAAGGGAAATCCTTGGCCGGCGACCGGTCCATCAAAGCCGCGACCTCTTCAACCGCCCCGTTATCGAGCATCCCGTCGAAGCGGTCATTCGCGGCGGCATAGAGATGCTCCCGAGGTGGAAGGAGCGTCAAAGTAGAAAAGCGCAGATCCGCGGGCGCATCATCCAACTCGCCCGCTTGCCAGCTACGAAGACCGCGCCCGGTATGGTTAAATATCTCGAGGGCCCGCACAATCCGCTGGGCGTCTCCCTGGTTCAGGCCACCTGCAGTTTCTGGATCAACCGACGCAAGTTCCGCATGAAGCGCAGGCGCGCCCTCTTTTTCCAGACGCCGGTTAAGACCGTCCCGAATATCCGCCGGGACAACCGGCATATCGTGGAGCCCCGACATCAATGCCTTCAGGTACAGACCGGTTCCGCCAACAACAATGGGGATATGATGCCGGCTCTGGACGTCCCGGATCGCCTCCAGGGCGAGGTCACGCCATTCACCCGCCGAACACCGTTGCTGCATGCTGAGCACGCCATAGAGATGATGCGGTGCCAGTGCTGTTTCCAAAGGGTCGGGGCGCGCAGTAACCAGTGGCAGATCTTCATATATCTGCATGGAATCGGCGTTGACGATCTCCCCGGCGAATTCACGGGCCAGCGCCAGTGCCATCGCCGATTTACCGCTTGCGGTCGGCCCGCCGATAACGATGACAGGTTTCTGGTTCAACCCTTTGCGATATTGAGCGCGACGAAGCGCTGCGTGCCGCCGGTCTCGATAAGAACGAGAATGGTGTTCAACTTAGCCTTCATCGCCTGTTTCACCTTGGCCTGAACCTGAGCCGGCGACGTGACAACTTCCTGATCGGGGCCGATCTTGCGAACGATCGCACCAACGGGGATGCGTTTCTCACCGGCAGGGCCGGTCGGCGCGACCTCGGTGATGACGACACCCTTGGCACCTTCCTCCAGCTTGAACTGTTCGCGCAAACCAGGGGTCAGAACGGACAGCGTCATGCCGAGTTCCCCGATCGTCAGTGCCTTCGCAGTTTCCTGCTTCTGTGCGGGTGCCACCGATGCAAGCTTTGCGTCGTCTTCAGGAAATTCGCCCAGCGTAATCTGCAGCCGGAAAGGTTTTCCCTTGCGCCAGACATCTACGTTAACGGCTTTCCCAACCGTCGTTTCGGCCACAATGCGCGGCAGCCGGCGCATTTCACCAACGACCTTGTTGTCGAATTTGAGAATCACGTCGCCGACCTTGATATTGTACTTCTCGGCAGGACCATCCTTGGTGACGGAGGCAACAAGCGCCCCTGTCGCCTTTTCCATCCCGAGGCTCTGTGCAATTTCATCGGTGACCGACTGGATACGAACACCGAGCCATCCGCGACGGGCTTTACCGAACGTCTGCAATTGTTCAATGATCGGCCTCGCAAGATTGGCGGGAATCGCAAAACCGATGCCGACACTGCCGCCGGAGGGAGAGAAGATCGCCGTGTTGATGCCGATCACTTCACCGGCAAGATTGAACATCGGACCGCCCGAATTGCCGCGATTGATCGATGCATCAGTTTGAATGAAATCGTCATAGGGGCCTGAATTGATGTCGCGCTGACGTGCGGAGACGATCCCCGCGGTCACCGTGCCGCCCAGCCCGAACGGATTGCCGATCGCAACCACCCAGTCGCCGACCCGCGTTTTTGAAGAATCCCCGAACGGCACTGCAACAAGCGGCTTCTTCGGCTTCACGCGGAGCAGCGCCAGATCGGTTTTCGGATCCCGACCGACGAGTTCAGCCTCAAGCTTGGTATCGTCATGAAGCGTAACCGTAATTTCGTCTGCATCGGCAATCACATGGTTATTGGTAACCACAAGCCCGCTGGAATCGATAATAAAACCGGAGCCGAGAGACGACCCGCGCCGCTGCGGTGCTTCGCGCTGCTGACGGTCGAAAAATTCTTTAAAAAAATCCTGGAAAGGAGAGCCCTCGGGGAATCTCGGT
>CAJQLI010000172.1 GCA_905479125.1 uncultured Alphaproteobacteria bacterium
TGCCCGTGGAGCCCGATGTGAAGCCGATGATGGCAGGGTCATCCGCGGATGTATCCACGTTTGCGAAATCATCCTGTTTTGTTTCCATCGATGCTTCCAGGCTATCCGGCCGGTCGCTGCCGAAATACAGGATATGTTCGAGGTCGGGCGCACCCGTCTTGGCGTTGTCGATGTCTTCGGCGAGGTTGTCGTGCGAGATCGCAAACCTGACTTTCGCCTTTCCGATCATGTAGACCAGCTCGCGCTCGCGCAGCACCGGCATTGTTGTGATTGCAACGCCGCCGGCTTTCAGAACGGCCAGCCATGAGGCGATCAGCATGGGGTGATTGCCGCTGCGAATCAGGACCCGTTCACCCGGGACGAACCCGTAATCTTCGACAAGGACGTTTGCGATCCGGTTGGCGCGGTGCATGAGCTCCCGGTAGGTCCAGACGTCGTCGCCGAACATCAGCGCTGCGGTGTCGGCGTACCCGGCGTCTACCTGTTTGTCGATCAGTTCCACGGCCGCGTTGAAGCGGGCAGGATATGCGGCGAGTTCCGGCAGGACGGAATAGTCCATCTCGGGCCACAATTCAGGGCCAGGCATATTGTCCCTGATAAAGGTATCCACATGTGACGTGGGTTCTGTCATGACGCCTCGGCTTGTTTGAATGGAAAACGACGTTATCGGAGGTCGCGGAAATCTAGTCCCCACCGATACCGAAACCAATAGTTTTACGTTAGTGTAAAATTTTGTTGGAATCAAGCAGGTGCAGTGGTAAAGAAGGGGAATTGAATAAATTCATCCGGATACGGATAGGGGCGTCATGACAGACCTTGTGCAGCTGGAACTGATCCGTGAATCACTGATCGCCGTCGTCAACGAAATGCGGGCGAATATTATCCATTCGTCCTATGCGCCGATTATCTACGAGGGACATGATTTTTCCTGTGCGTTGATGTCGGCCGATGGTCGGCAGGTCGCCCAGGGACTCGCAGATCATCCGATTCATATTTTTGCCGTTCCGTATTCAACCCAGCAGGTTGTTGCGAAGTTCAAGGATGACATTAACGAAGGTGACCTGTTCCTGCATAACGATCCCTATACAGGCGGCACCCATCTGAACGATGTGCTGATGCTGCAGCCGATCTTCTTTGACGGTGAACTCGGCATGTTTGCCGCGATGCGGTGTCACTGGAATGATGTCGGCGGAATGACACCGGGTAGCCTGTCTGGCCGGGTGAACGAGATCATCCAGGAAGGCATACGTATAGAGCCGACCAAGATCTGCGATCGTGGCGTGGTCAATGAGCCGTTCATGAACCTGCTTTTCAACAACATGCGTGCGCGTTCCGAGCGCCTTGGCGATTACAATGCCATGGTCGGAACGGGCCGAAAGGCCGAGGAACACCTCCAGAGGCTGTTCAAGCGGTTCGGCGGGGGGCTGCTGGGCGGCATCGAAGAATTGATTGCCCGCTCCGAGCGCCAGCTACGCGCGAAAATTTCGGAACGCCCCGATGGTGACTATTTCGCCGAGGGGTATATCGAAAGCGACGGCACGAACCCGGACCCACTGGTCGTCAAGCTGAAGCTGACGGTGAAGGGCGACGAGATCATTGCGGATTTTGCGGGGACCTCGGCGCAGACCAACGGGCCGACGAATTGCGGGCCGGCCATGGCGCTGAACGCGGTCGGTACAATCGTCAAATCGTTCCTCGATGCGAAAACGCCGATCAACCAGGGTTCGTTTAATCCCATTACCGTAATTTCAGAGCCCGGAACGTTCATCAATGCCCGGAACGATGCGCCCTGTGGCGGCATGGCAGAGTGCAAGTTCCTCATCGATTCCGTCGTCGCATCGGCGATGGGCAAGGTCGCACCTGAAATGACGGTCGGTGATCTCAAAGGCGGGGCGAACCATATTATTATCTCCGGCTCCGACCCGCGCGGCAGCAACTATATTCACTATGAATGGCCTGCTGGAGGTACTGGTGCCTCGGACGGCACGGATGGTTCCAACGCGGTCCGCAGTTATAACGAGGGCGATTTCAACTCGATCCAGTCGGTAGAGATGGTCGAAGCTCAATTCCCGCTCCGCATCGAGCGGTGCGAAATTCGTGAAAGCGCCTGTGGCGATGGCGAGTTCCGCGGCGGGTTCGGCCTGCGGCGTGATGTGAAAATCCTTGGCCGGACAGGGGCACTCTCGGTGCTGTCGGAAAAGAACGTGATTCCGCCATACGGCGTTGAAGGCGGTTCGAACGGCGCGGCCAACAGCTTTACCGTTATTCGCGACGGTGAAATCACCCAGCCGTCTCCGGTGCCGGGCAAGGTATCGGGGTTCCCGCTGAAAACCGGTGACGTCGTCCGCGAGGAAACCGCGGGTGGCGGCGGTTACGGCGATCCACTGAAGCGTGATCCGGAACTCGTTCGCACCGACGTTGCTGAAGGGTATCTGTCAGTTGGGGAAGCTGCTCACAGGTATGGCGTGATGATTGACGGCGATAAAGTCGACACAGCGGCAACGGAGGCAAAGCGTGCCGCGTTGAGCAAGAGCAAAATCTCCGTCGCGGTCGAGCTTTCCAATGAAGAGATGACCGACGGCCCGCGGCGCCAGTTCCTGGTGCCTAAATCATTGGCAACGTCGCTGAATGTCGGGGATGGCGACCTGATCGAAATCTTCACCGGGCGCGGTTCTCCTCTTCGAGCCTGGGCGCGGCTTGGAGATGGCGGCGAGAACATCGTCATCAGTGCTACCAGCCTGGATATCCTCGGCGTTGCGCCGGGCGACCATGTCGGCGTGCGAGCAGCGCGTCCCCACCCTGAAACATTCGCGTGAGCAGCAAGATGCAAGAACAGAAATATATCGTTGGTATCGACGTTGGCGGCACGTTTACGGATTTGCTTTGCCTGAACACCGAAACGCAGGAACTTCTGTCGGAGAAAGTGCCTTCGATCCCTGGCAGCCAGTGGAAGGGCGTGCTCGGGGCGCTTGAACAGCTTGGGATCGACTATGCCGAGATCCGGGCTTTTGTGCATGGAACGACAATAGCGACGAACGCATTGCTGGAACGCAAAGGCGCGAAGACCGGTCTTGTGACGACCGATGGCTTCCGGGACACGCTGGAAATAGGACGGACGCGTCGTCTGATCGGTGGTTTGTTCGATATCAAGTTTGTCCGGCCCAAGCCGCTCGTAAGCCGTGACCTGCGTATCGAGGTCGATGAGCGCGTTGCAGCGGACGGCACGGTGCTGCAGTCAGTCGACGATGTCGATTTCGCGCCGATCGTGCAACAGTTCAAAGACAAAGGTGTCGAGGCGATTGCAGTTGCGTTTATGAATGCCTATCGCAACAGCGAGAACGAAGCCAAGGCTCTTGAGAAAATTCAGGCGTTGGCCGGGGATGTTCCGGTTTGCGCATCGACCACTGTCGTGCCGGAAAAAGGCGAATTCGAGCGGTTCTCGACCTGCGTCCTGAATGCCTATCTGACTCCGGTCGTGACGACGTATCTTGAAACCCTGGCGGCGGAACTCGAAGGGCAGGGGATCGCTGCTCCCGTCAGCGTTATGGGATCGAATGGCGGTGTCATGACGCTCGACCAGGCGGCGAAGTTCGCGGCCGGTACGTTTCTTTCCGGCCCTGTTGGCGGCGCTGGTGGTGCGGTCCGTATCTGCGAGATGGCGGGCGTTGACGACTGCATTACGTTCGATATGGGTGGCACCAGTACGGATGTCGCACTGATCCATCAGCTAACTCCGCGTATCAGCCATTCCAACCAGATAGATGCGTATCCGCTTCAGGTCCCACAGCTTGATATTCACACGATCGGCGCCGGTGGCGGCTCTATCGCGTGGGTTCAGCCCGATGGGACGCTGGAAGTGGGCCCGCAGAGTGCGGGCGCTATGCCGGGGCCTGCCTGCTACCAGCGTGGCGGCACCGAGCCGACCATTTCGGATGCAAACCTCATGCTCGGTCGCCTGCCGACAGACCGCACGCTCGCCGGTGGCCTGCAGCTGTCTAAAGACCTGTCGGAAAAGGCGTTTCTCGGCCTTGCTGAAAGGCTGGGCGAAGGTGCCGGTTCTCCGGTTCAACTCGCCGATGGAGTGCTGCGTATTGCCGTATCGAAGATGGCGGGCGCCGTGCGCGAAGTATCCGTTCATCGCGGTTTCGATCCGCGTGACTTCGCGCTCCTCGGTTTTGGCGGCGCCGGCCCGATGCATGTGTTTCTGGTGGCCGAAGAACTTTCGATCCCGCAGGTCATCGTGCCGCGTTTCCCCGGCCATCTTTCGGCGCTCGGACAGCTTCTTGCCGACCTGCGCCACGATTTCGTTGTTGCCTGGGGTGGCCCGCTCAACGAGATCGACATTACCGAGCTGCGCTCGAAGGCAGGCGATATGCAGGCAGAAGCAACTGCGCGCCTGCTCGATGACGGGTTCGCGACGGACCGACATGCACATACTTTCTCGGTCGATATGCGTTATGTCGGACAGTCCTTTACCTTGTCGATACCGTGCGATCCTCAGAACTCGTCATGGGACGATCTGCGCGAGGCATTTCATGACCGGCATGAGCAGACTTTTGGTCGTGCCGATCGGCACAGCGAGGTCGAACTCGTCAACATTCGGCTGTTCTCGCTTGGGCTTATCGACAAGCCGGCGTTGAAATTCGCCTCACCCGAAGGGGGCGCCGATCCGGTGATCGAGCGGCGCCAGGTATGGTTTGGCGACGACTGGACGGATTGTCCGATCATTGACCGCACAAAGATGGCGGCTGGAGAGAGCTTCCAGGGGCCGATGATCATCGAAGAGGCTGGCGGAACGTCTGTGGTGCCGCCGGGCTGGACGATCAATGTTCATGCCTCCGGTTCGCTTGACTGCCGCCGGAGCTACGACGACTAAGAATGGGGCTATGCACGTTAGAATTCTTGCCAGTGCAAAACCCGGAGAGTAGCTTTCCTGAAATGTTTTCGGATTGGATGTGAGAGAGATGACACCAGCAGAAGCAGCGCTTGCGGATACACCAGAACCCGTTGGCGCTATGGCGCATGACGATTACTACAAGATCGCTTCGGATAGTTTGCCAGGTTCCGGCCTCGGCAGTTACGCACTGCCCGAAGACGTGCGCTTCGTCATTCACAAAGGCGAAGGTTCACGCCTGCAGGATGTTCGCGGCCGTTGGTACATCGATTACGTCGGCGGCGCCGGCGCACTTATTCTCGGACACGCCTTTCCGACAGTTGTTGAAGCCGTCAAGGAACAGGCTGAACGCGGATTGCATTTCTTCGGAACGCTCAATGAACAATGCATCCAGCTTGCAGAACAACTGGTGCCGATCATACCTTGCGCGGACCGCATTGCGTTTACGACAACGGGATCAGAAGCGACGGCCTATGCCATGCGCACCGCGCGGGCGGCGACCGGACGCAGCAAGGTTCTGAAGTTCGAAGGTGCCTATCACGGTAACCACGATTACTCCGCCTATAGCGTTACGCCGACTGCGTTGTCGAACTATCCGCAGGGCCGTCCCGATACGGGCGGATTGCCGGCAAACATGGTCGATAACGTGCTGGTATCTCCCTATAACGATCTGGAAACGGTGCGAAAGATCGTCGAAGAAAACCGGGATGACCTGGCGGCGATTATCGTTGAGCCGCTGCAGCGGATTATCATGCCGAAAGAAGGTTTTCTGCAGGGCCTGCGCAAGCTCTGTGACGAGAATGATATTCTTCTGATTTTCGATGAGGTCGTTACCGGCTTCCGTCTCGCGCTTGGCGGCGCGCAGGAATATTTCGGCGTTCTCCCCGACCTTGCCAGCTTCGGCAAAATTGTCGGCGGCGGCGGTCCGCTCGGTTGTGTCGGCGGCAAGGCCGAATACATGGACCTGATGAACCCGCTGAATAAGGGTAAGCCGAACTATTCCTATGTGAACGGCACCCTACACGGAAATCCGATCGCGGCGGTGGCTGGACTGGCAACGCTGGCCGAGTTGAGCAAGCCGACTTTCTATAAGGACCTCCATGCGCTGGCGGACGACGTTTGCAAGGCGTGCCAGGAAGTTCTCGACAAGAACCGGGTTCCTGGACTCGCGCTGGGGCAGGGTTCTTTCTGGCAGATTTTGTTCATGGACAAGCCGCCGGTCAGCCATGCGGACGTGATGAATTCGGATATGGCGTCAAGCCGTGCGCTGGATCTCGCCCAGATGCATGAAGGTCTTTATGTCCTGCCGAATGTCCGCCGCTTTGTATCTGCGGTGCATACCGGACAGGATATTGAGGACACTGTGCGGGCGCTCGATGCCGCCTGCAAGCGGCTCTGATGTCTGACCTGAAGTCTGACCGCAAGGGCGGCGGGGTTCTGTTCTCGGAAATGACGCCGCCCGACGGGGCAGAGCAGCAGTTCAACGATTGGTACAATAACCATCACATGCCGAGCCATGTGTATGGCGTATCGGGTTTCCGTTCAGGCCAGCGCTATAAAATTCCCGACCGGCCTGATTATTTGGCGATCTATGATCTTGCCTCATCGGAGACGTTGACGGACGAGGAATACCGGGACCGCAAGTACCGGCCGGATGCACCGACCAAGAAGATGCTGTCGGAGGTTATTGCCTTCACGCGCTACGTCGCGGATGAAATCAGCTTTCAGGTGCGCGACGGATTGACCATCGATGACGCTTTCGACGCGGGGATGATCCTGGCTGCTTTCTTTACTGTGCCGGATGACGCCGTTGTCGAGTTTATTGATTGGTACGAGACGGAACACACGCCCATGCTGCTTGCGAATCCGGGCTGGCGGATGGCGCGTCATATGCGCATTGTTGATGCCGATCCGAACCCGTTCACCCACATGATGTTGCATTATATCGATGGCGAGCACGTGCTCGACAGCGATGCAGTGGCAGCGTCGCGGGCGACGGAATGGCGACAGAAATTT
>CAJQLI010000173.1 GCA_905479125.1 uncultured Alphaproteobacteria bacterium
CGAGACCACGACCAGCAGCGCCTTTCGCAGAAGCGGCAGCAGTGTCTTGGCCCGTGCACTGAGCTCGACCTCGCCCTCGGCGCTTCGGGCAAGGTACCGCTCGATCATCGAGCTCACCATTTCCCAGAAAATGACGGCAATCACGATAACGAATCCGCTGGAAATGATGCTACCGATGATACGCCGTCCGGCATCGGTACCGACCCACCCGAAGGAATTAACACCCCAGGCCTCCAGGGTCGCGAACACGGCAACGAACAGGATCGCCGTCGTGATGACGATATGCACAATTGCGAAGTACCGGTTCGACCGCACTGCGAGGCCGGGATATTTTTCCATCAGTTCCGGCCGCAGGCCGAACCCCTTGTTGACGGCATGACGGGAACCGATCACCGCAAGCTTTGCTGCAAACAGGATAATGATGCTGAGGACGGTCGCACGGAACACGAACTCGAACCCGCCGCTGATTTCAAGCACCCAGACCAGGTAAACGGCAGCGACATAGATAATGGCAAGAACGTGCCAGATATCACTCAGCCGTCGGCGCAGGACCGTCAGCCCTGCAATACCACCCTCTTCGGGTCCACGGATAAACCGGGCGACCGTAACCCGGTTCTGCAGGATCAGGATCACCATCAGCAATGCCAATAGCAGCCCGATAACCTTGATCAGTGCCAGGTAACCGCCCTGTGGCATCCCCAGCAGCAACGCCGCCTCAGCGAAGAAATATCCGTACACGCCGATATTGGTAAACCGACGGACCCACAAAACGATGTAATTCGCGGTCTCATCGCCGAGATTGACGATGCGCAGGTTCGTCGCACGCGGCACAAAGAACATGCGCGCCGCCGCCATTACCGCCCGCGCAATAACGTTCGCGTTCACGAGCGAAATCGCCACCAACCGCGTCAGCTCGGACGGATCAAGCATCGGCATGACCACATAGGCCGCCGCCGCAAAGGCCGCAATCGGAACGATATCAATGAACGTACGCGCAATCAGGAACGGCAGCCGCATCCAGACCGAGCCGCGCTCCTGCCCTTCGATACTGGCCCTGGTGCGCGCCAGCAGGCGGCGGACGATCCATTCAGCGACAAACCCGGCAAACAGAATCGCGATCACCCGCCAGAGAACCTGTAACCAGCGATCGCGGTTTTCCGGAACATTGACCTGGCGTTTCATCCAGACTGCAATGCGCGGCGCATCAAGCAGCAGTTCCGCGCCACCGACCAGTTCCCCGCTGACGGTATCGATCTTTTCGGACAGCGTCTCGATCACCCGCCCGCCGAAACGGCTGGTCGGCTTCGCTGCGTCTGCAGCTGCCGGCACGCCCGGGCCAATGGCCTTCAGCGCTTTGAGTTGCGTGACGAGCTTCTCGCGTGCGGCCGGATCCTCGAGTGTCTGGATCAAACCGTCTACTTCGGCACCCTCGATTCCTGCCGCCGCAAGCGCCGACCGTCTTTCCTGAACCTGCTTTTTAACGACGCTCTGCTTTTGTACCTCGCCCTGTGCCTGTGCCGCTTTGAGCATGGCCGGCGACTGCGCGTATGACGACGCTGATACAGCAGCCACAGACAGTAAAATGAGAACAGAAGCAAAGATTCCGACAGGTGCGCGCATAATATTCGATATTTGTGAAAAGACGCGCAGAACCTATCTTCTTGTGCCGCCGATGTCACATGATTTGGCGGAATTCAGCGGCGCAGCTATGCTTGGAAAAAAAGTGAGGAAATGCCGGTGGCTGACGAGATGAAAAACGTTTGCGACGTGTTGATAATCGGTGGTGGCGGGGCGGGTCTGGCTGCTGCGATAGAAGCCAGATCGACGGGCGCCCGCACCATTCTGGTCGAGAAAAACCCGGAACTGGGCGGCACGACCGCCTGGTCCATCGGGTCGTTCACCGCGACGGGCACGCCGCAACAGCAAAAGGCGGGCATTGAGGACAGCACGGACGCACATTTTGCCGACATGCCGAAATTCGCCGGGCCCGATGCCGATCGAGACAACCCGGAACTGCGACGTCTGTTCGTGGATAACGCCAACGACACCCTGCGCTGGCTGATGTCGCTGGGTGTCGAATTCTTCGGCCCGATGCCGGAGCCTCCGCACACCAAACCCCGGATGCACAACGTCCTCCCCAATTCACGCGCCTATATCCGGCTGCTCGGCGGCCACGCAAAAAAGATCGATATCGATATCCGCTGCGGTTTCCGGGCGACGCGGTTCCTGCTCGACGGTGACCGGGTGACCGGGGTCGCGGGCGAAGGCCCGGGCGGGCCAGTGGAGATTTCCGCCAAAACGGTCGTTCTTGCCAGTGGCGACTACGCGGCCAATGCCGACCTGAAAGCAAAGTACATTTCCGAAGCCGTCTCGCGGGTCGACGCCATGAACCCGACAGCTACCGGCGACGGCCATGAAATGGCGTTTCCGCTGGGTGCCCGCGTGCTCAACGGCGATATGCTGTCCGGCCCGAACCTGCGGTTCATCCCGCCGCCGCGCGAAACCATCGACCGGCGACTGCCACCGTCCCGGTTCATCACAAGAATCATGAAACTGGCCCTGACATATTTGCCGGCAAAACTGCTGAACCCGTTCGTGCTTCGCTTCACCACGACCTCCATGGCGCCGGAACTGGACCTGTTCAGGAGCGGCGCGCTTCTCGTCAACAAACATGGCGCCCGCATCGAGGCACCACCACCGCAGCTCGGTCTCCGCATCGCCGAACAACCCGACAAGATGGGCTATGTGATCATGGATTCGGCGCTCGCCCGGAAGTATTCCGCGTGGCCGGATTTCATCGCCACTGCACCGGGCGTCGCCTACGCCTATTTCGACGATTTCAGACGGACCCGGCCGGATATTTTCCACAAAGCCGACAGCATTGCCGATCTGGCAAAGATACTCGGCATGGATGCCGCGGCCCTGGACGACGCGATCTCCGCGCATAATGGCGGCGATACTCCGAACAAGCTTGCGGCGCCGCCGTTCTACGCTCTCGGCCCCGCGAAAAGCTATATCGTGCTCACCGATGGCGGCCTGGCGGTAAACGGGAACCTCGAACTGCTCGGCCATGGCGATAAACCGGTTCCGGGTTTGTGGGCCGCCGGTAGTGCCGGCCAGGGCGGGCTGATCCTGAAAGGTCATGGACACCATATCGGCTGGGCGTTCACATCGGGACGTATCGCGGGGCGGAACGCGGCATCTGCGGCGAAAGGCAACGGCTGAGACGTTATCTTTGCATTTCAGTCAAAACTGACATCCGGTCAGCTTCGTTGAAGCACCGCCGATCACCCCCATCTATGGGCAAACAGCGCCACGACCTGCGGCGCATTATTTTTGAAGGAGAACCGCGATGATTAACGTTCGTCATGCAGAAGACCGCGGCTCGGTGAACCTGGGCTGGCTGGAGTCGAAACATACATTTTCCTTCGGTCACTTCGTCGACCCCGACTACACCAATTTCGGCCCGCTGCGCGTCATCAACGAAGACCGTGTTCAGCCCGGCGAAGGATTCCCGACCCATGGGCACGAGAACATGGAAATCATTTCCTACGTTCTCGAAGGCGCGCTGGAGCACAAGGATTCCATCGGCACCGGCGCACAGATCAGACCGGGCGAAGTCCAGCGGATGAGTGCCGGTACCGGCATCCGCCACAGCGAATACAACCCCCTATCGGACGAGGTCGCCCATTTTCTCCAGATCTGGATCATTCCGGACACGCAGGATATCGAGCCCGGTTACGAGCAGAAAATGTTCGACCGCGCGGATCGCCAGGGTGTGCTGAAACTCGTTGCCGCGAAGGATGCCCGCGATGGCGCCCTGAAAATTCACCAGGACGTCGACCTGTATTCGACCGTGCTCAGCGACGGTGACGCTGTGTCCTTGCCGCTGCGCACCGGACGACGGGCCTGGGTCCAGGTCGCACAGGGTTCGGTACAGGCAAACGGATCGCCGCTTTCTGCGGGTGACGGCGCCGCCATCACCGATGAAGATGCGGTCAGCCTGAGCGCGACCTCCGACGCCGAGGTTCTGATATTCGACATGGCATAAAGACATGGCGTAAAGACATGGCGTAAAATCGAAACGGGCTGTCATGGCCGGATAAATTCGTCTCCGGCCATGATATCTGCCCCTATCCGGTTGATGATTCCACTTTTACACGCCTAACTTCAGGCTTGTTTCCTCTATAGTGGATAACCGTCATGGCCGATCAGGGCTCCGATATCGAAATCGCGCGCGCCGCGAAGCTTCTTCCCATTTCAGAGATCGGCGCAAAGCTCGATATTCCAGCGGACTCCCTGCATCAATACGGCTCGAACAAGGCCAAAATCGATTACGGCTTCCTGGACGACATTGCGGACCGGCCACGGGGCAAGCTGATCCTTGTCACCGCAATCACGCCGACACCCGCCGGCGAAGGCAAGACGACAACGACGGTCGGACTTGGCGACGGGCTCAACCGTATCGGCAAGAAAGCGATGATCTGCGTCCGCGAACCGTCCCTCGGACCGTGTTTCGGCATGAAGGGCGGGGCAGCCGGCGGCGGCCATGCCCAGGTCGTGCCGATGGAAGACATCAACCTGCATTTCACCGGCGACATGCACGCCATCGGTGCCGCGCATAACCTGCTATCGGCAATGATCGACAACCACCTGTACTGGGATAACGAACTGCGCATGGATTCGCGCCGCGTATCCTGGCGACGTGTCGTCGATATCAACGACCGGGCATTGCGCGATATCACGGTCGGCCTTGGCGGCATCGCCAACGGGTTCGCCCGCGAATCCGGCTACGACATCACGGTCGCATCCGAGATCATGGCGATCTTCTGTCTCGCGTCGTCACTCGAAGACCTGGAAAGACGGCTCGGTAATATCGTCGTCGGCCAGACCCGCAAGCGTGAACCCATCACCGCGAAACAATTACAGGCTGACGGCGCAATGGCCGTGCTGCTCAAAGATGCGCTGATGCCCAATCTTGTGCAGACCCTCGAAAACAACCCGGCCTTCGTCCATGGCGGCCCGTTCGCCAATATTGCCCATGGCTGCAACACCGTGATGTCGACGCAAGCCGCCTTGCGCATGTCCGATTACGTCGTCACCGAGGCCGGTTTCGGCGCAGACCTGGGCGCCGAGAAGTTCTTTGATATCAAATGCCGCAAGGCAGGCCTTTCACCGGATGCGGCGGTTATCGTCGCGACCGTGCGGGCGCTGAAGATGCATGGCGGTGTTGCGCGCGACGATCTCGGTACAGAGAACGTCGGCGCCGTGACGGACGGAATTTCGAACCTCCGCTGCCATATCGAGAACATCCAGAAATTCGGGGTAACCCCTGTGGTCGCGATCAACCGGTTCGTGACCGATACTGATGCCGAGATCGCCGCTGTAGTCGCCGCCGTTGCAGATCTTGGCACCGACGTCGTCGAATGCACGCACTGGTCGGATGGGGGTGCCGGAACCGAGGCACTGGCGCACAAGGTGGTCGAGATTGCCGATGGGGGTACATCGTCATTCAAGCCGATTTACCCGGATGAAATGGGCCTGTTCGACAAGATCAACGCGGTCGCACGCGAGGTCTACCGCGCGTCCGAAGCGGTCGCCACCAAGAGCATCCAGGACCAGCTGACGCGTTGGGAAGACGAAGGTTACGGTCACCTGCCGGTCTGCATGGCGAAAACCCAGTACAGCTTTTCCACCGACCCGGAGCGCAAGGGTGCCCCATCTGGTCATATCGTGCCGGTCCGCGAGGTACGGCTGTCTGCCGGTGCCGAATTCGTGGTCGCGATTTGCGGCGATGTCATGACCATGCCGGGCCTGCCACGGGTCCCCGCCGCCAATTCAATCCGCCTCGGCGAGGGCGGGGTGGTGGAGGGTCTGTTCTAGAATCCCCGCGTCCAGCCGGACCCGTTCCCTCATTTTTCAACCCGCGACGGCTAACCCTGTTTCCCAATCGGGCAAAAACCCCTAAAGGGTAATAGATGGCTATCGCTCCGACCCTTTCAGATACAGCCGATACAGGCGAGCCTCCGCACCCCTACCGGTGGGCGATGCTGGGCGGCGTATGGCTGCTGTATTTCGCGTTTGCCGCGTCAATCGCCTCGATTGCGCCACTGGTCTACCGCGTAATGCTTGATCTCGGCATGAACCGGGCCGAAATGGGCACTGTGCTCGCGGCATGGCAGCTGACCTATATTTTCTGTTCGGTGCCCTGTGGCGGGCTGCTGGACAAGTTCGGCCCGCGTCGGACCATGTTTGCAGCCGTCCTGGTGATCGCCGTATCGGTGGCGCTGCGCGGGTTTGCCAGCGACTACGTCACGCTGCTGCTGGCGGTAATGGTGTTCGGGATCGGCGGCCCGCTGATCTCTTCAGGCGCACCGAAGGTGGTCGCCGTATGGTTCACCGGCAAGGAACGCGGCTTCGCAATGGGGATATATTTCACCGGTAACGCCACCGGCGGCATCGTTACTGTCGCGCTGACCAACAGCCTGTTCCTGCCCGCGATGAATGGCAGCTGGCGTGACCTGATGTTTGTCTACGCCGCGTTTATCGTCGTCGCCGGTATCATATGGCTGATGATCAGCGCCCACCCGGCCAGCCGCGCCATGGAAGAAAAGCTCAAAGCGGAACCGAAAAAACGTTCGCGCGACGTGTTCCTAGAACTGATCAATGACCCGATCGTCCGGCTGGTTCTGCTGATGGGACTGTTCATCCTGTTCTACAATCACGGTATGAACCACTGGCTGCCCGACCTGCTGCGGTCCTACGGCATGACGCCGGTCGAGGCCGGGTACTGGGCGGCGATTCCGACTCTGTTCGGTATGATCGCTTCGCTGTCATTGCCGCGCATGGCGACGCCGGAATGGCGCTTCAAGATTTTGTGCGGCCTGTTTATCTGTGCGGCCATCGCGGCGTTGATGGTATTGGCGGCCAGCGGGCCATTACTGGCCGTCGGACTGGTCCTTCAGGGCATGTGCCGCGGCGCGATGACATCTATCTCTATCCTGTTGCTGATTGAAAGCGGCGACGGCAACACCAACCGCGTCGGCGCTGCCAGCGGGCTGTATTTCTCGGTCGGCGAAATCGGCGGCGTGCTGGGGCCGATGTCCATGGGCGCGCTGGCCCACGCGACCGGCAATTTCGATGCATCCCTGTTCATGATGTTCGGCATTGCCTGCCTGCTCGTCCTGATCCTGTTGCGGCTGCGCACGGTCCAGAACGGCATCTCGCGGGCAGCAAAAACCTGATTTCTGAGGCCTGTTTTTCGATGGAAGCCTTCATGGCATCACCCTTGCATGCTAACTTGGCATTCAAGACAATCAGGGACATACCAAAATGACGGCTTCCGATCTTTCCGGCACGACCTGCATCGTTACCGGCGGCGGGCGTGGACTCGGGCGGGCAATGGTTCTGGCGCTTGCCGGTGCGGGCGCGAATGTGACCGCAGCGATGCATATCGCCGACGATATCGAAAGCGAAGCGGCGGGCCTGCCCGGCAAGGTGAAGGCGATGGTCGCCGATATCCGCGACCCGATGCAATGCGCAGAAATCATATCCGACACGGTCGCCACGTTCGGCGGAATCGACACGCTGGTGAACAATGCCGGCGTCGGCATGCTGCTGGTATCGGAAAGCTTTAACCGTACACCGCCGAAATTCTGGGACGTGCAGCCGGAAATCTGGGCACAGATCATCGAGACCAACGTCAATGGCGGTTTCCAGATGGCGCGCGAGGCGGTGCCGCACATGCTCGAAAAAGGCTGGGGCCGCATCGTCAATGTCACCACATCGATCCAGACCATGCAGCGCGCCGGATATTCTCCTTACGGGCCCTCCAAGGCGGCACTGGAAACATCGTCAAGCTGTTGGGCCGAAGACCTTGAAGGTACCGGCGTGACCTGCAACATCCTGATCCCCGGCGGCGCTGCCGATACCAACCTGCTACCCGGCAATCCCGGCGACGAAGGCCGGACCGGTGCCGATGGTATGCTGGTCTCCCCCGACGTCATGCGGGCACCGATAAAATGGCTGGCATCGACACAATCCGACGGCTGGAACGGCAAACGGTTTATCGGCCGCCTGTGGGATGGCAGCCTGCCTGCAGATGAGGCGGCAAAGGCATGCTCCGCCCCTGCGGGGTTCGGAGACCGGGCTTAAGCGTAAAACGCCAACGAATGTCGTCCCGGCCTCGTGCCGGGACCCAGTCTGTTTTTCGAAGTCCAGGATTGATACACCGCAAGACTGGACCCCGGCACAAGGCCGGGGTGACACCTTTGATCGGCTGAGTTGGCGATGGCCGCCGAGTTGCACACCCCGCCAATTCGGTTCATGAACGCCTGATGGAAACCTGGGTCGTCATAACGGTCGCAGCGGCGTTTTTGCAGAACGTCCGCTCGACGCTTCAGAAATACCTGAAGGGCCGGATCGGGACGACGGGCGCAACCTTCGTGCGCTTCGGCTTCGGGCTTCCCTTCGCGTTTCTGTTTCTCGGTATTCTTTGTTACGGGATGGGGTATTCCCTGCCCGCCCTGCACTGGACATTTGCCGGCTGGATCGTTCTCGCGGCACTGGCGCAGATCTTCGCGCAGGCGCTGCTGATCCACCTGTTCAGCTATCGCAATTTTGCCGTCGGCACGGCCTATTCCCGCACCGAACCCGCCCAGGCCGCACTGTTCGGACTTATCTTCCTGTCAGAGACGGTGTCCTGGGTCGTGCTGATGGCAATCGCAATATCTGTCGCCGGCGTCATGCTGATATCCATCGCGCGGACGGAACTGAACCCGACCGCCCTGTTGACCTCACTCGCCAGCCGGACTGTCGCCATCGGGCTGTGTTCCGGCACGTTTTTCGGCATTGCCGCCGTCGGCTATCGCGGTGCATCGCTATCCCTCGGCGGGCCCAACTTCCTGATGCAGGGCGGTGTTACGCTCTGTGCCGCGATTACGTTCCAGACCATCGTGATGATTGTCTTTATCGGGCTGCGCGATCCGGCTGAATTCCGCCGCATTGCAGCCGCATGGAAACCGGCCCTCGCCGTCGGATTCGTCGGCGCATCCGCGTCCTTTGGCTGGTTTACCGCGATGACGCTGGAAAAAGCGGCCGTCGTAAAGGCAGTCGCCCAGATCGAAATGCTGTTCACCTTCGCGTCTACAGTTTTCATCTTCAAGGAGCGGATCAACCGGCTGGAGGTAGCAGGGTGCGTCGCAA
>CAJQLI010000174.1 GCA_905479125.1 uncultured Alphaproteobacteria bacterium
GGCATCTGTACCCGCGCCATTCCCCATACTCCCGCTCTGTTTGTGCTGTTCAATGCTATCCAGCGCCGCGCCGAATAGCCAGTGAGCGCCCGACCATTATGTAACGCATAACGAGACAATGTAGCTTGTAACAGTACATTTTGATGGTACACTTCCGGTATATAAAAACCAGAACCGGATGCAGACCCATGGGCGGATACTCCTTCGCCGTCGATATCGGCGGCACTTTCACGGATATTGTGCTGCGGCACGAAGACGGACGGACATGGGTCGACAAGACCCTGACCACTTATGGCGACCTGCTTGACGGGTTCTTCACCGCCGTTGACGCCTCCATGGCCAAGGCAGGCGCGCAACCCGCAGATGTCGATGACGTTATCGTCCATGCAACCACCGTGGTCACGAACGCGGTTCTGACGCGATCCGGCCAGCCCACCGCCCTGTTCGTCACCGAAGGTTTCCGGGACGTCCTCTATATCCGCGACGAGCACCGCTACGACATGTTCGACCCTCAGATCGAATATGCCGACCCGATCGTGCCGCGCGACCTCACCTGGGGCATTACAGAGCGCACCCTCGCCGACGGCACCGTGGCGACCGGGATCGATGAAGCACAGATCATCGCCCTCGCACAGGAATTGAAGGACAAGGGCGTCGCCGCCCTCGCCATCTGCCTGCTGAACGCCTATGTAAACGGTGCGAACGAACAGCGCATCCGCGATATCCTGACCGAACATGCGCCCGACCTATATGTCTCTATCTCGTCCGAGGTAGCCCCGCAGATCCGCGAATACCCCCGCGCAGCGACCACTGCCCTAAATGCATATACGCGCCCAATTACAGAGCCTTACCTCACTCGGTTATCACAAGAACTTAACAAACGCGGCTTCGCCAGCCGGCCGCTGATCATGATGAGCAATGGCGGTGTACTGGGCACCGAGACCGCCAGCCGCTTCCCCGTGCGCATGATGGAATCCGGCCCCGCAGCGGGCGCGCTGGTCGCCAGCTACTACGCCGAACGGCTGGGTCTTGACCGGCTGCTCTCCTTCGACATGGGCGGCACGACGGCCAAGGCCTGCCTGATCGAGGACCGCAAGCCGACCGTCACCGGCCTGTTCGAGGTCGACCGCATGTACCGCTTCAAGGCGGGCAGCGGCATGCCGGTGATTATTCCGGCGATCGACATGATCGAAATCGGTGCCGGCGGCGGCTCCCTCGCCTCTGTCGATGCGCTCGGCCTGCTCAAGGTCGGCCCGCGCAGCGCCGGATCGGAGCCCGGCCCCGCCTGTTACGGGCGCGGCGGCGAAAACCCGGCCGTGACCGACGCCGACCTGGTGCTTGGCCTGCTCGATGCCGATAACTTCCTCGGCGGCGACATGCAGCTCGACAAAGCCGCCTCCGAGGCCGCGATCAAGCCGCTGGCCGACAAGCTCGGCACCTCGGTGCAGCAGACGGCCCGCGGGATTTTCCAGGTGGTCAACGAATCCATGGCCGCTGCCGCCCGGGCGCATGCCACCGACCGCGGCATCGACTATCGCGGCATGCCGGTGCTGGCTTTTGGCGGCGCAGGCCCGGTGCATGCCTGCCATGTGGCGGAACTGCTGGAAAGCACGACCGTTATCTATCCCCCGCTCGCCAGCGTCCTGTCGGCGTTCGGCACGCTGGTCACGCCTGTGCGGTTCGACCTCGCACGTGGCACTGCCGGCGGGATCGACTGGGAACAGGCAGGGAAAACCTATAGCGAAATGGCCTCCGAAGCCGGGATCGCGCTGGAAGCCGCCGGGTGCGCGCCGGACGAGATCGACTACATCTACGGGGCCGACATGCGTTATGCGGGCCAGCAGAACGAGGTCACCATCGATTTTGACGGCGACCCGACCGGCCAGCAGGACATCGATTCCATGCGCGAATCCTTCGAGACCTCGTATGAGGCCCAGTACGGCCTGCGCCTGCCCAACATGAAGATCGAGGTTGTCGCCTGGCGGATCAGCGCCAACGGCCCGGCCGTCGAGCGCCACGGCGTGCCGGAGCTTGCCGCCAGCGCAAACGCGCCGAAGGCCCACCGCCCCGTCTTTATCAACGACGCCGAGGAACCGGTCGCAGTCTATGACCGCCCGGCACTTGCCGCTGGACAGACCATGGCCGGACCGGTGATCATCGAAGAGCGTGAAACAACGATCTTCATCCTGCCGGGCTGGACGGCCTCGGTCGCGGAAAACGGCTGTATCACGGCGACACGCGCGTGATGACCGGTTTTTTGACAGGCTGGCTCCCCGCCAACTCCACCCACAATGTCATCCCGGCCCCCGGATCACGTCCGGGGCAGGCTCTGTGCCGGGACCCAGAGCCCCTTTCAGCAACAAAGACTGGACCCCGGAATAAATCCGGGGTGACAATGAAAAATGAATCTTCAAAGCGGCGCAAACTGGCCGCGAAACAAGGAAACTGACGATGGCAATGGACGGTATCGAGCTCGAAATCCTCTGGAGCAACCTGGTCAGCGCGGCCAGCGAACAGGCCCGCGCCCTGCAGCGCATCGCTTTCAGCCCCGTGGTGCGCGAAGCAGGCGATCTCGCCTGCGCCCTGCTGGACCGCGAAGGCCGGATGATCGCCCAGGCCGTGACCGGCACGCCCGGCCATATCAACACGCTGGCCGCCGCGGGTGCGCATTTCGTTGAGAAATTCCCGACCGACAGCCTGACCGAGGGCGACATCCTGATCACCAACGATCCGTGGCTGTCCGCCGGCCATTTCTTCGACATCACCATCATCACCCCGGTTTTCCGCAAAGGAAGGGTCATCGCCTATTTCGGCTCGACCATCCATCACACCGATATCGGCGGCTACGGCGTCGGCGCCGGCGCGCGCGACGTGCATGAAGAAGGCCTGTGGATCCCGCGCGCCAAGCTGTACGAGGCGGGCAAGCCGAACGAGGTCCTGTTCGACATCATCCGCCACAACGTGCGCACCAAGGACGAGGTCATGGGCGATATCGCGGCCCAGGTGTCATCCGGCAAGGTCGGCGCGGAACGCCTGCAATTGCTGTGCGACCGCCATAATCTCG
>CAJQLI010000175.1 GCA_905479125.1 uncultured Alphaproteobacteria bacterium
CTGATGAGCCAGGATCACGAAAAACTCAGAATGGTGATCGGACATAACGATCCGTCCGTCCTTTTTGTTGATAACCCGGCACCATTTGCCAGAGCGCTTGCCGCGCTTGATCTGTCGGGCAGGACGCTGGTTGTCGGAACGATGGACGGGGCACCCGGTGGCGCTGTACCGCTTTCCGACTGGCTCTCTGCGGTCCCTGGTCCCGACGTGGACAAGGTTGCGGCAACGATTACACAGGATACGATCGGCAAAATTTTGCTGACCTCCGGATCGACGGGATTACCGAAAGGCGTCCTGAACACGCACCGGATGATGGTGTCGAACCAGGTTGCATTGGCACAGGCATGTTCTTTCCTGCAAGACGAGCCGCCGGTTTTCCTCGACTGGCTGCCATGGAATCATACGTTCGGCAGCAATCACAATCTGAACATGGCACTGTATAACGGTGGCACCATGTATATTGACGAAGGGCGGCCGATACCGGGGCGTATCGAAGCGACCATTGCCAACCTGAAGGAAGTATCGCCGACGATGTATCTTAACGTGCCGCGGGGATTCGATCTTCTTCTGCCGCTTTTAGAGGCCGATAATGAAGCTCGTGACGGTTTGTTCCGCAATCTGAAAACGTTGTTTTTTGCCGGGGCGGCATTGCCGAAAAACGTCTGGGAGCGTCTCGACAGGCTCGCCGTTGCCGTGAAAGGCGAAAGAGTGCCGATCACGACCTCGCTCGGCTCGACTGAAACGGCGCCGGCCGCCACGTTCATGAACTGGTATCCCAAATCGGCCGGCAATATTGGTGTGCCGCTGCCGGGCAACGAACTCAAGCTGGTCCCGAATGGCGACAAGCTTGAACTCCGTATGCGGGGGCCGAACATTACGCCCGGCTATTACAAGCAGGACGACCTGACGGCCAAGGCGTTCGACGAAGAAAATTTCTTCTGCATAGGAGATGCGGGAAAGCTGGAAGATGAAGATGACCCGTCTGAAGGCGTGGTTTTTGACGGACGCGTTGCAGAGAATTTCAAGCTTCTGTCCGGGACATGGGTTCATGCCGGGCAATTGCGGCTTCAGTCGATTGCCGCTGCATCGCCCGTTATTCAGGATGCTGTGATCACGGGGCAGGATCGTGACGAAGTCGGGTTGCTGGCGTTCATCAGTATCGAAGGTTGTAAGTCCGTTGCCGGTGATGATCCGACGCCCGAAGAACTTGCGACCCATCCGGCGGTTCAGGAGAGGCTGCAGACCGGGCTTTCCGCCCATAACCGGGACAATCCCGGCAGTTCTACGCGGATCAGGCGGGTTGTGCTCATGACCGAGCCACCTCAGATAGATGCCGGGGAGATCACGGATAAGGGGTACATCAATCAGCGTGCCGTCTTGACCCGTCGCGCAAATATTGTAGACCGGCTTTACATAGGCGGTGACGACGATATCGTTGTCATAGAATGATCTTGTGCCCAGAAGGGCCAGAGGGAGAGAAAATGATAAAAGTTGAAGATATTGCCTTCGGACGGCTTCAGTCGCCCGATCTCGATGAAGCGGAAGAATTCCTGACGAATTTCGGGATGATCAAAGCCGAGCGGACGAATGACGCGCTGTATATGCGCGGTACAGATCCCGCGCCGTTTATTCATGTCACGCACAAGGGTGATCCGAAGTTCGTTGGACTGGCGTTCCGGGCGGCCAGCGAAGAAGACCTGGACAAGGTTACAAAGATCGATGGGGCTTCCGGTATTGAAGATCTCGACGCACCCGGTGGCGGCAAGCGCGTTCGTCTGACTGAACCGAACGGTTTTCAGATCGAGATCGTTTGGGGCCGACAGGATCAGGAAGAAATCCCCGTGCCGCGGTTCGGTGTTAACACAGCGGCCGCGCGTGATTCACGCCTTGGCCAGCTTACGCGGATCGAGCGTGGACCGTCTCATGTGAAGCGCCTCGGACATGCAGTGATCATGACGCCTGATGTCATGGCCGGCACCAAGTGGTTTCGCGAAACCCTGGGGCTCGTGCCGTCGGACGAAGTATATGCGGGCGAAAAAGACAACGTCATCGCCACGTTCAACCGGATCGATGGCGGCGAGCGCTTTGTCGACCATCACACCTTCCTGTGTATCAAGGGCGAGGTTGCGGGCCTGAACCACATGGCGTTTGAAGTGCATGACATCGATGACGTGTTCATGGGAAATGCCCATCTAAAGAAAGCCGGAAAATACGAACACATGTGGGGCCTCGGCCGCCATGTTCTGGGCAGTCAGGTCTATGATTACTGGCAGGATCCGTGGGGACGGGTGCATGAACACTGGACGGATAGCGACCGGTTGAACAATCAGAATCCGCCGACGCTTATCTCGGCCGAGGAAGGCCTGGATTCCCAGTGGGGCGAACCGGTTCCGGAAAAATTCATCAATCATTCGTCCCCGTAACAACCACCAATCCCGACATCCACTCAGAGAAAGACCGAACGCATGAAAGCCAAAGTAAATGGCATCGAGTTGAACTACGAAGTATCCGGCAACCCGGATAAACCCTGGCTGACGTTTTCCAATTCGTTGGCGACGAACATGCACATGTGGGACGAGCAGGCGAAACTGCTGGCCGATGACTATCATATCCTGCGGTATGACAAACGCGGTCACGGCGAGTCAGAAAAGGTGCCAGGTCCGTATCACTTCGACGACCTGATCGACGATATGGTGGCACTGTGGGATCACCTCGGAATCGATCAGACATACTATGTCGGCCTGTCTATCGGCGGCATGACCGTGCAGGGCATCATGCTCAAGCATCCGGAGCGACTGAAGGCGGTCGTGATCGCGAACTCAATGGGCGTTGTGCCGCCCGAGTTCGTCAATGCCTGGGGTGACCGGATAAAGCTGTGCCAGGAAAAGGGCATGGCACCTCTGATCCAGCCGACGATGGAACGCTGGTTTACCGAGGAGTATCGGAAAAAGGAAACGCCTGAAGCGCAGTTTATTTCCGATATGATCGCGTCAACTTCAGTTGAAGGCTACGCTGGTTGCGCCGCTGCAATCCAGAAGCTCAACTATCTTGATGATCTGGGTAAGATTTCCGGCATTCCGGTTCTCTTTATCGCCGGTTCGCAGGATGGCGGGACCCCGGCGCCGGGTGTCGAAGCGATGCATCGCAATATGCCCGGTTCGGAATATCTGCTTCTCGATCCGGCGGCCCATATCTCTAACGTGGAATGTCCCGAAGCCTTTAACGAGGCGATCACGGGCTTTCTCGGGAAACACTGACCTGAGCAGCCGCCACGTCCTGAAGGGCGCGGCGGCTGACTTCTGAAGGAATAATGGATGAGCGGAACCGCAGGCGTTATCGGACTTGGAATTATGGGGGGTGCCATGGCGCGGCATCTGGTGAAGGCTGGTTTTTCGGTCCATGGTTTTGACCCTTCAGCGGATGCGGTGGAAGCCGCCCGCGGCGATGGTGTTGAAACACTGGCATCTGCAGCGGCGGTTGCCGAAAAAGCGGGGGTCATTGTCTGCTCCCTGCCAAATCCGTTGGCGCTCCGCGCCGTGGCAGAGGAAATCGCCTCATCATCAGCGACGGGCTGCGTGATGATGGAAACCAGCACGCTCAAGATTGCCGACAAGGAAGCGGCCCGCGATATTCTGGCCGCCGCCGGGCATACGCTGCTCGACTGTCCGCTGTCGGGAACCGGCCAACAGGCGCAGACCGGCGATCTCGCCGTCTTTACGAGCGGGGCAGAAGATGCCGTCGCGAAATGCCTTCCGGTGATAGAGGCGTTCAGCCGGGAAAACAAATATTGCGGCGAATTCGGCAATGGTAGCCGGATGAAGTTCGTGGCCAATCATCTCGTTACCATTCACAACGTTGCGACGGCGGAAGCGATGGTCCTCGGCATGAAATCGGGCCTAGATCCCGCGCTCATCTATGACGTTATTTCGAC
>CAJQLI010000176.1 GCA_905479125.1 uncultured Alphaproteobacteria bacterium
CCGATAAACGCATCCGCGCCGATATCCGTCAGCTCCTTGAAGAAACCGTCATAATTGCAGGTGATCGTGCCGGCGCCGACATTTGCCCGCGGCCCGATACGCGCATCTCCGACATAGGAGAGGTGATTGACCTTCGCCCCCTCCTCCACCAGCGCCTGTTTGATCTCGACGAAATTCCCGACATGCACATTGCGTTCCAGCTTTGCGCCGGGGCGCAGGCGGGCAAACGGCCCGATCGAGACACCGGAAGCGACCTCGGCTCCGTCGATATGGCAGAACGCCTTGATCTCTACGTTGTCGGCGATTGTGACACCGGTGCCAAAAAACACGTTGGGGCCGATGATGACATCACGGCCGATCTTGGTATCGGCAGACAGCCAGACGGTTTCCGGGTCGGTCATGGTGACACCACCTGCCATGGCGCGATCGCGCAGGCGCGCCTGCATGGCGGCCTCCGCCTCGGCAAGCTGGGCCCGGCTGTTCACGCCCATGACCTCGACCGGGTCCGCGGCTTCGACCACGGCGCAGCGCAGCCCGCGATCCCGGGCCAGCTCCACGATATCGGTCAGGTAATATTCACCGTTCGCGTTATCGTTTCCGACAGCGTCGAGCAGCGCGAACAAATGATTGCCATCGATGGCCATGATGCCTGCATTACACAGCCCGATTTCGCGCTGGGCGTCACTTGCATCCTTGAACTCAACGATTGCTTCCAGCCCGCCATCGGCAGCCGTGACCAGGCGACCGTATTCCGCAGGATCGTCGGGGCGGAAGCCGAGCACCACCACCGCCGGGTTTTCCGCGGCACGGCGCGCCGTCAGCATGTCCTGCATTGTTTCCGCCGTCAGAAGCGGCGTATCGCCGAACAGCACCAGCACATCTCCGGTGAAGTCCTGCATCTGGTCGCGGGCGGCGAGCACCGCATGACCGGTGCCGAGCGCTTCGGTCTGCACGGCGGTATCCGCCGGCGCAACGGCATCGACCAGCTGGGTCATGCCAGGTGCGACCACAACCACTGTGCGTTCCGAAGAAATCGCCGACAGCGCGTCCAGCAGGTGAGAAATCATCGGCCGGTTGGCCACGCGATGCAGGACCTTCGGCAGGTCCGATTTCATCCGTGTTCCCATTCCAGCCGCAAGTACGATTGCAGCGCATGCGCCCGTTGTCATCGCCCCGAAATCCCGTTCTGTTTCAATTGTCGACGGACGCGAACGAGAGCCCCGCACCTACCAGTCCGTTCGCCGGAACTTGCCACAAACAGCCCCATTACGCCAAGCGGAATGAGGTATACCGGATAATCTTTCATTCGGTTGCCGGACATCAGCCGACCCGACTTATCTGGCGGCGGGGGTCACTTTCTGGCCAAGTCTCACTTTTTTTCCATCGACGGTGTGCGATGCAGCACTCAGATGGGCGATCAGGGCGCCGAAGGGCGTATCGAGCGTCAGGCGGATCGGCACCGGGGGAACATCGGCAAAGGCCTTGCCCATCCAGACGCGGGCGCTGCGATCACCGTCATTCCAGCCGGAATCATCCTTTTTCTTGAAACCGATCTTTTTGTGTATGCGCAGTTCGCAATTTACCGTATCGCCGATATAGGGCGTATAGCCGTTGGGGCTCAGCTTCTCGACGCCGTCGGGCCGGGCGATCAGGTCGTAACGCCGCCTTCCGTCAAATACGGGGACGTGGGCCGAACAGCTATCATCACCATCCATTTTACGAATAATCGACACCAGCGCGCTGGCGAGATCGACCACCCCGGTGCGCATGGCTTCCGGCACCTTGTCCCGGTCGTCGCCTTCCGGCTTCGGGGCGATCCGCTCTATCCGGGCGACACCGTCGGCGAATGTCATGTCGATAAAGCGTTCCTTGCCCTTCCAGCGATTACGCTGCCCCGCCTTCACCGGCATCACGCCCGCGTTGACGATCTGGCCGCTGGAATAGGCTTTCATCCACCACGGAAACATCCGCCCGATCATGCCCGATGTCTGAATTTTGGCGGCAATATCGTAGTTTTCAGGGGCAAGGTCGAGGTCGAGCTTGATATCGGCGACGTGGAACCCCCCGATATAAATCTTGTAGCGAAGATCGACGGCGTTCTTATCGGCAGCAGCGCTCACCGCGACCTGGTCGGACGCGGTAGCGCGCGCGGGCAGCAGTGCCGGCACGGCAAACCCCAGCGCGAGCGCCAGCGGCGGCACAAGGACGACGTTTCGAACTGATTTCATCATGGCTCCCCGAAATGTGAGTATAGCCGAATTATGGCGCTTATGTGGCTTACACGGCCCACGTTGACAAGAACCGCCGCGCCGCATTATATCCCCGACCGTTCCACACGGAATACGGGCGCGTAGCTCAGCGGGAGAGCACTGCCTTCACACGGCAGGGGTCACAGGTTCAATCCCTGTCGCGCCCACCATTTCTATCTTATTGAATTTTTAGGATAGTTTGGGCGGAAGTCTGGCCGAAATAAATCCGGCACGCACAAGCACCTGAAATTAAATACTTAATTCGGCTCAATCCCGGTTTGGCCTGGACAGGGCATCTTTTCGGATATTTATGGATATAAATTAGGATACCTAAGCCCAATACTTATATATCTGGATATTATTGGGTATGAGTATCAAGACCGATTCACTTTCGATCACCCCCGAAATCCTCTCCCTCATTGCCGGACTGGATGAGTTCAAGGGTCTTTGGAGATGATGTTTCGTTAGTGTGGTTTTAAAGTCTGTCGAATTTGTCAGTGGGCGGAAGTTTCATGTATTGGAATTGCTGTCATCCGCGACACGGTCCAAAGCGGACAAGTTTCGCATTCGTTTCTGAATCACGTCGCCGTCAGCATAGCGCGCTTTCCGTCGGCTAAATTCCAAATATCCCGGTCAGGAATTTAACCTGCCGGGCGGCCGCTTCATCGAATATTTTGCTCGGTGAATAGAGAAGACCGAAATGACCGCCCTGGATCTCGAAAAACTCTTTCGGTGCCACGATTTTGTCGAAAACCGCTTGTTGAACCGCCGGGTTGCAATGAACCATTTCATCATTCCTGCCGGTCATCATGAGCGTCGGCGCCGTGATGAACGGGGCGGTCAGATAGGGGCTGAACGGGACCTCTGTGGGCGGCATGACGCGGGTAACAGTGTTGAGCCATTCGCTGTCATGGCGTCCGCCATACTCAATGAACCATTTAAATGCCTGGATCGGCTTCAGAATTGATGGTGAGCCGACCTGATCGAAAGAAACCACCGGCATCGGTCCCTCGGTTGTTTCCGTTGTGCCGCTTACATCACCGCTTTCAAACACATTCTTCAAAAGATCGAAAACGTCCGCGCTTGGGTTGATCTTCGGAAGGTCGATGCCGCACACAGGAATCTGGGCCACAATTCCAGCCAGCCCCTCGATCAGGGCGCCGACCACCAGCACCTCCATGGCGGAGAAGCTGTCTCCCCAAATCGCTATCCTGTCTGGGGCGATATCGGATCGTTGTCGTATAAAGGTAACGGCGTCGCGGTAGCCACGCGCCTGTACCCATGGATTGATTTCCTGTCGCATCAGGCCGCCGCTGCTGCCGAAATTGATATGATCGTATAAAAGAACGCTCATGCCTGCCCGGTGGAATGCCGCAGCATAATCTTCAGCGACCATCGAGATCGTTGCTGTCGTGCCATGCGCCATGATAATGCAGGGAGATCGATGCGCTGGAGACTGCCCGTAAAACCTCCCGCGCAGGTCGACCCCTTCACTTGAAAATTCGACTGGTTCGTACAATTTTGATCCTTGTCTTCCGGCGGCATTCAATCGCCTCGTTTGGGAGGTGTTTGGGTTTGATCAGATTTTTGCGAAGGTGTTGCCGGGGCGTTGGATGACAGGCTTCGACCAGATGTGTTTGACCGCCTGGGTCACGACCGCGCCAAAATATGCAATCGCGTGGCCGCCGGAATACAGAGCTTCGGACCGGCGTTGACGACCGATTTGCATATAGTGCTTTGTGTCGATTGATCCATCCGGGCGGCGGTGGATTTCCGGGGTGTCTGTCATTGCGGGGTCTGTCATTGTCTGTTCCTTCATCTGAGTGACGAACAAACGATAAGCTGCTTAAATGGCGCCCGCTTGGAGACTGGCTCCAGATTTCCCTGAGATTTCCCTGATTTTTGCCGTTAACGGCGGGACTGCCCATGATTTACCGGTTCGGAGACTATGCGCTCGATACATCGGGCTTCGAGTTGCGGCATGGCGACGACTTCGTTCCGGTCGAACCCCAGGTGTTCAGCATTCTCGCTTTTCTGATCGAAAACCGGGCGCAGGTGGTCTCCAGCGACGACCTGATCGCATCGGTCTGGAACGGACGCATCGTGTCCGAGGCCACACTGAGCAGCCGCATCAGTGCCGCCCGGCAGGCCGTCGGCGATAGCGGAGCGGCGCAGGAAGTCATAAAAACCATCCGAAGTCGCGGCTTCCGTTTCATGGCGGAGGTCACGGAAATCGAAAACGCGCATTCCGGGAAAACCGCCCGCTCCAATTCACCGTTCTCGAATCAAAAAATACGATTCTGCGAATCCGGCGACGGGACCCAGATCGCCTATGCCACGATAGGGGCCGGGCCGCCCCTGGTAAGGGCGGGACACTGGCTGACCCATCTCGAACACGATTGGCACAGTCCGGTCTGGCGGCCCCTGTTGGATGAATTCACCAAAACGTTTCAGGTCAGCCGATATGACCAGCGGGGCAATGGCCTTTCCGACTGGGCGATCCGGAATACCTCCCTGGATGCGTTCGTCGATGATCTCGAAGCCGTCGTGGATGCAGCGAAACTCGACAGGTTTACCCTGTACGGGACGTCGCAGGGCGCCCCTATCGCCGTTGCCTATGCCGTGCGTCACCCCGAACGGGTCAGCCACCTGATCCTGCATGGAGGATATGTCAGAGGCCGGACCCTTCGTGCATCAGAAGCGGAGCGTGAACAGGGCGAAGCCATACTTGCCCTGATGCGCCACGGATGGGGTAAAGAGGGAAGCCCGTTCATCAAGGCGTTTACGTCCATGTATATCCCGGACGGCACCAAGGAACAGATAGATTCTCTGGCGGATCTGCAGGCCCGAACGGTATCTCCCGAAAATGCGGTGGCTCTACGGACCGCCGTCGACAATTTCGATGTATCGGAATTGTTGGCTAAAGTGTCGGTGCCTACGCTGGTTATTCATGCCCAGAATGATGGTGTGCAACCGCTTGACGAAGGAAGAAAGCTCGCGGCGGGAATAAAGGATTCGGAATTCGTTCTGCTGGACAGTGCCAACCACGCTCCTCTGAAACAAGAACCCACATGGGACCGGTTGTTTGAGGCTATCAGGGAATTCGTTCACCGCTGATCATCAGCCTTGGCGGAGACGCATCGGGTCAACGACAAGCTGCTATAGCCCCAATAACGGGCATTCATAAACCCTGTACACGGCTGACTGCCTGGGCGGAGAACCGGCATCAGGTTCACACAACGTCTCATTCTATTCCGTCAGAATATCCGGAAAACGGTGCCAACTTTTCCAGTTGGGCCCACCATATTTTCAAAAAAAACCGACAAATCTGTTCGCCTGTTTGCGGGCGCCGAGGCGGCGGCAACACCTCGGAAAACCCTAGCTACCCTTTGTCGGCGCGTGGCCGCCTTTTAGTGCCAGCAGGTCTGACGGGATCCGGGTCTTCCGGCTTTTCACGTGCTCGACATCGGCGGCGGCAAACGCATTCCGCGGCGCTTCCCGTCCGCTGATCGTTACCCGCTGCATGTATCGTTTTTTGGGGAAGTAATCGTGGACGGCATAGTGCTGGGTCGACCGGTTGTCCCACATGACCAGCGTATTGTTCGTCCAGTGGTGCCGGTACTGGTATTCCGGCACCTTGGTCAGGTCGTAAAGCTGGGTCAGGAGCTGACGGCTTTCGGCCGCGTCCATTCCCTTGATGCCGGTTGTAAACTGCGGGTTTACAAAGATGAGTTTCCGGCCTGTGACCGGGTGCGCGGCGACGACCGGATGCAGGGCCGGCGGGTATTCCTGCTCGTATTTCAGCAGCTTCTCGCGGCCCTCGGCGGTCTCTCCGAACAGGGCCTTGAAGATGACAAAATCATGCTCGGCCTCCAGCCCCGACAGAAAATGCTGCATCCGGTCGCTCAGCCCTTCGAACGCCGCGGTCATCGATGCAAACATTGTATCGCCGCCGAATCTGGGAACATCGAGCGCATGCAGCATGGTTGCCAGTGGCGGCACTTTTCGAAATGTCTCATCCGAATGCCAGACATCCGTCCCCCAGGGAGGGGTGTTTTCGTCATTCCTGAATAAAATCAGCGCCGGGCTTTTTTCATCATTCGGCGAAAACGGATGCACGCTGAGCGCACCGAACTTTTCCCCCAGCGCCATCAGTTCCTCGCCGGTCAGCGCCTGATCGCGAAACACCAGCACCTCATGTTCGGCGAGCGCCGCTTCCAGCGTGGCGACGTCCGCATCGCCTATCCCGCCCGCAAGGTTCAGCCCTGTCACCTCGGCGCCCAAAAAGCTGTTGATCTGTTCAACGCTGATCTTCGAGCCGCTAGTCGTCTTGTTTAAAGATGCAGTCATCCTTGTCCCTCTCACTGTAGACAGGTTGCCGTGTCGCGCGCCGCCAGGGCGGTCCGGGTGCGTATTTCTATGCTCTATAAAGAATTACATATCGAGCAAAGAAGCGCCATTTGATGCCTGCCGGGTTCGGCTCTAGGCTGGCTGCAGACAGTTCCCCCAATACAGGCCGTGTCTCAGAAAATATGACGGACAATTTATCCCACCCGAATTCACCCGAGGCACGCGATTCCGCGTCTCTGATCCATCCACTGACCAATCTGAAGACCCACCTGGAAAAGGGAGGGCTGGTGATAGAGGAAGGCGACGGTGTCTGGGTCACCGACATCCACGGCAAAAAATATATCGAAGGCATGTCGGGCCTGTGGTGCCTGTCGCTCGGCTATGGCCAGGAAAGACTGGTTGAAGCGGCCGCCAAGCAGATGCGGCGCCTGCCCTATTATCACCTGACGAACCACAAGAGCCATCAACCGGCAATCGATCTCGCCGAAAAACTGCTGGAGATCGCCCCCGTCCCGATGTCCAAGGTCTGGTTTGCCAATTCCGGCTCGGAAGGCAATGACAGTGCAGCCCGGATCGTCTGGTACTACTGGCATGCCAAGGGGCAACCGGAGAAACGCAAGATCATCGCCCATCAGCGGGCCTATCACGGCAACACGATTGCCTCGGCCAGCATGTCGGGCATGTACTACAACCATGCCTCGTTCGGCCTGCCGCTGGACGGCTTCCTGCACGTCACCCCGCCGCATCATTACCGATATGCAAATCCCGGCGAGGACGAAGAGGCTTTCGCCAGCCGCCTCGCCGATGAACTCGACGCGCTGATTATCGCGGAGGGACCGGAAACGGTGGGCGCGTTTTTCGCAGAACCAATCATGGGATCAGGCGGCGTCATCGTACCGCCGCCGACCTATTTTAAAAAAATACAGGCTGTTCTGGACAAACACGACATCCTGCTTATCGCGGACGAGGTGATCACCGCCTTCGGCCGCACCGGCAATATGTTCGGCACCACCACGATGGACCTTACCCCCGATATGCTGGTCTGTGCGAAAGGCCTGTCGAGCGCCTATCTCCCGATTTCCGCGTTGATGGTGAACGCGCGCGTCTTTGAAGTTATCTCCGAGGAGAGCGACCGGGTCGGCGTCTTCGGCCTGAGCTTCACCTATTCGGGACACCCGGTATCAGCCGCCGTCGCCCGTGAAGCACTGCGTATCTATGAAGATGAAAACATCGTCGAGCACGTGCGCGCGATGGAGCCGCATTTCCTCGGTGGCCTGAAGAAACTTCTGGATCATCCGCTTGTCGGCGAAGTCCGCGGCAAGGGACTGCTTGCGGGCGTCGAGCTCGTTCACGACAAATCGACCGGCGAGGCATTCGATCCGGCATATCAGGTCGGTCCATATTGCGCGGATCGCGCCGAAGCACATGGCGTCATCCTGCGCGCCATCGGCGACACAATATCGTTCTGCCCGCCGCTGGTGATCGACAAACAGGAAATCGAGGAATTGATTCTCAGGTTCCGGCACGCCCTCGATGACACGCTCGCCATGGTGCAGGAACAGGGCTGGCTCTCTGCTCGCTAGCCCCCGGTCTGCGCTCCCGCGCCCGGTGCGGTTTCCAGCACAATGCGGCCCAAGACTTCGCGCCGGGCAAGAAGCTGCATCGCCTCCGCCGCTTGTTCCAGCGGCAATACCCTGTCGATGCGGGGGGTGAGTTTCCCGGCAGCTATCCAGTTCATCACCTCATCCGCCGCAGCTGCGGCCTCCGCCGGGAACTGCTCCACCCAGGCGCCGGAAAAGACACCCACGACCGAGTAGCCTTTTAACAGAGGCAGGTTCATGGGCAGGGCCGGAATATCGCCACCGACAAATCCAATCGGGGAAAGCCTGCCGCCCCAGGCCATCAAGCGGGCCATGGCCAGGAATGTCTCGCCGCCGATCATCTCGAAGCAGACATCGACGCCCCGCCCCGCCGTCAGGTCCTTGATCTGGGCACGCAGATCACCGTTCCGGTAATCCACAACGTCCGACGCCCCCGCTTCCCGCGCCGCCGGGCCTTTGGCCATGTCGCCGACACCCGCAATAACGCGGGCGCCGAGCATCCGGCCCATATCCACCGCCGCCAATCCGACGCCGCCCGTCGCCCCGGTCACAAAGAGCGCCTCCCCCGCTTTGAGGGCACATCGGTCAATAAGAGCGCTATAGGCGGTCAGATAGTTGTGCAGCACGGTGGACGCCGTGGCGTAATCGACCTCGGGCGGGATAAGGGCGCATTTCCAGTGTTTGACAACGGCGCGCTCCGCATACCCACCGTACCAAAGCTGCCCCGCGATCCGGTCGCCCGTTTTAAAACGCGTGACCTCCGCGCCCACGGAAACCACCAAGCCGGCGACCTCTGTTCCCGGCGAATATGGCAGGTCGGGGCGGAGCTGGTAGCCACCTTCCGCCATCAGTTTATCCATGAAGCTGACGGATGCCGCCCTGACATCGACCAGGACTTCATCATCGGCGGGTTCAGGTGTAACGGCATCATCGATTTCCAGGGCATCGGCGCCCTTGAAATCTTTGCATAATACCGCGCGCATCAAACCGCCCCTGCCGGCTGAGCGCTGCATTTTCCGGTCGTCGCTGTCCTCATCCACTTCATGGACGTCATGAGAATTCCCTTCGATACAGATTTGCCATGATCGGACTTGCTTGTTTCAAGCCGACCTTCGAGACGTGCCTGTGTCATTAGTGTTGTTGCCGCGACTGCAGATCACCACGATAACGTGACGGGACAGGCTGAAAGCGCTCCGCACCCACAGCCGGCAAGTCGCAATCTGGTATATGAGCCCTATTCTACAGTCATGTCCGAATATAGAAAGCCGGGCTTGGCGCTACCGTTTACACAGGCAGGTTTTATGTTACTTTCGCGAAAATTCTGTCGCTGCTTGGATAGTATCGTCCGAGGTTGCTGCTTGGCTGACAGGCCCCCTCATCACCGCAACAGGACGAAGACCGGACCATGGAACTGATCGATAGAGTTGAACACCACGAAATTCTCGATCTCGCCGAATATTCGAGCGAAGATTTTGTGCGCAAACCCGTTATGCAGTCGCAGGGAATCGTCTGCGATTTTGTCTGTTTCGAGCCGGGGCAAGCCGCCGGGTTCCACAAGCATCCCGTCCAGGACGAGATTTTTTATGTCGTCGAGGGCAAAGGGGTCATCACCTTCGAAGAACGCGACGATATCCCCGTCAAACCCGGCAGCGTCGTTTTTACCCCGTCAGGGGTTGTGCACGGTGTCGAGACGACGGAAACCGACCGCTTGGTCCTCATGCTAATCAAGGGCCCCGGGATCACCGCCAAGACGGCACGGGCCTTTATGCACGGAGACTGAGCACCTTCGCCGGCGACCGGGTTTTAATGTCCGCCGGTTCCGACTGTTGCCCGCTGCTGAGATGCTCCCGCATGGTTAACGCTAATACCACCTAAGAAGTTGTAATTCAGGCGCATTTTCTCTAATTATGAGGGCTGATACCTCCGGTCATTGTCTGGAGTTCAGCACCTTCCAGAAAATGCACCCCTGTTTAGCGACCGCGTATCCAGCGACAGAGTATAGAGTGAGCGTATGTCAAAAAACCTGTTCCGACTGATACCTTCCGCCCTGTCCGCCTGCATTGCGTGCGTCTTCGCCGTCAACGCCCAGGCCGGTACCGTCACGCTTGATTTCGATGCCGTGAGCGATGGGGCAATCGTCTCCGATGGCACAAGCTCCACCGGGATATACAGCGGTATTTCGATCTCGGCCCTCAATACGGGTGGCGGGCCCAACCTCGCGGTTGCATATGACAGCGGGGGCGCCATCGGTCGCGACAGCGACCTGGAAGAAAACCGATACGGTTCCAACTTTACCAATGGGGCGACCGGCACCGGTGGCTTTACCGGTTTCGGCAACCTGCTGATCGTGCAGGAAAACAGCAACAATTGTGGCAGCGGCACCTGTTCGCAACCCGATGACGAAGGCGGCGGCGGGTTCTTGCGCTTTGCCTTTGACCGTGCCCACGTGCTGGAAAGCTTCGACTATTTCGACGTTGATGGATCGCCGGACCAACAGGCCGAAAGCATCGCCGTCAAGCTGTTTACGGC
>CAJQLI010000177.1 GCA_905479125.1 uncultured Alphaproteobacteria bacterium
CGGCCTCAACCTCTTCGGGTCGGGGGAGGAGCCGAAGAGGACGGGGCCGGGTTAGCGGCCGCTTCAGGGGAGTCGCGGTGCGCCAGGGTGCGGCCGGTGCCGGACGGGTTCGTGCTGTGGCGGGTGTGGTCATGATCGCGCGTTCGGGGATATGGCTTTCCTGCAGGGTCATCTGTACGACGTTCTCGCCGCCGAGCCGGTTGCTGAGCCTGTCGGTCAGTTCGGCGACGCCGGCATCGTCCTGCTCGCCGCGCCTGTCGAGTGCGGCCTGCCTGGGCGAGAGTTTCTCGCTGGTGCTGGCGGTCAGGGTGATGGCATCGATACCGAACGCCGCTTCGATACGGTCGAGCTTGGCGGTGAACAGCCGGGCAAGATGTCCGGCATTACGGCTGGCGCGGCTGGTGCCGGCTTCAATCCGGGCTATCGTGCCGTCCGGATGATAGAAGGCGAGGGTCAGGCGGCGCGCACCGATCCCGTCGGCCTCTAACGTAGCGGCAAGGTTGCGGGCAAGGTCCCTGACAGCGAGGACGATATCTTCCGTGCGGCCAATAGGTTCCGCAAAGGTCTGTCGTGCATACCATGGGCTGGACACGGCCAGTGGAGAGACCGGCTCCGGCCGGTCGCCCAGTGCCTGGTTGAGGCGGTCGGCAACCTCGCTGCCGAAACGGTCGACAAGGGCGGTGCGCGGGATGGGCATCAGGTCGCCGATACGTCGAAGACCCACGGCCTGAAGTCCGGCGATGGTTGCCGGTGCAAGGCGCAGTCCGGCAACCGGCATGGCGGCGATCACGTCCCGTGCCCTTCCCCTGGCAACATTTGTCCACCGTTTGCGCTTGTAGGCGGTGTAACGGACCGCGGCCCAGGCAGCGCCGGGGGTGTCGGCAATCGCGGCGCAGGCGGTGAAACCGATAGTATTGAGGCGGCTGATAATATCGCGCATCAAGGCGTCTTCGCCGCCGAACAGGTGGGCGCAGCCGGTGACGTCGAGCCATACGGAGCCCGCGCCGCCGAAAGCGTGACCGCTGCCGTCTTCGTCCGGTGCCGTCCACGGGCTGAACCGTCCGCACCAGTCGCTGAGTTGGGTCAGAGCCCGGTTTTCCGCTTCGAAATCGGCTTCGCTGGTTTGCAGGTCAGGCAGGATTGCACGGGCATCGGCGAGGGTCATGCCCGTGCGGATACCGGCCTGTTCGGCGACTGTGTTGACGGCGTGGAGGACGAGTTTCCCGCCGGCGTCATCGACCAGCGCTAGCGGGCTATCCAGCCAGTCTTGCCGCAGACGGCACAGGCGATCGGTCGCAAATTTCGGCAGCCAGAGAGAAATTACCCGTTTCATCGTTCCACTCCATCATCCAGTTCGCAGCAACACCGCCCCGGCAGCGGAAAAGTTCCGCCCGCCATCGTGCAGTGCCCAGGCCCGAAGGGCCGTTAGAATCCAGGCCCGAAGGGCCGTTAGAGTCCAGGCCCGAAGGGCCGTTAAAGGTGAGATCAGTCGTGCCTGGTCGTTTTTGGTCGTTGTCATTCGCCCGTTCCGTGATCTCGCTGATACCCGTATCCCGGGTCGCATGTTCCACCGCGTCGAGCCGCCAGCGGGTGACCGCCGCGCTGGGAGTGGGTTTGTCCGTTTTGGGACGGAGCATCAGGGCCGTCACGCCGGTTTCCTCGGCGGCAAGCTGTAGCCGCCGGCTGGCGGTGAGGGACATGTCCGTTATTTCTCCGATAACAGCGGCGACCCGGCCGCAACGCAGCCCTTCTTCCATCGCCCAGAGCGCATCTGTGTCGCGCCGGGGGCGGACCAGAATCATGCGTGCCGGATCGATTCCGAATTGCAGCAGGGCTGGGCCGTAGAGTGCGCCCGCATCCAGCGCCCAGGGGCGTTCACACCAGAGGATCGCGTGATTTTCGGTGTCGCCCGCCAGGCGGCCCGCCAGCAGGGCGCAGAACGCCGTGGCAATACCGGCATCATCCGCGAAGATTTCGTGCAGTGCGCCCCGCAGGAGCCCACCGCCGGGTAGATGATCGTCTATCGCATCCACACCGAAGGGCAGGACCTGCTGTTTGGTCCCGGTCAGCTTGCCGCCAAACCCTTCGAGCTGTCGGATCTGTGCCTTCAGCTGTTCCAGAGATGTCGGGTCGCCGACCGGGTGACTGGTTGAATGCCTGATGGAAGGCCCGGTGGAAGGCCCGGTGGAAAGACTGTGCGGGAGGTTGGCCGGGAGATCGGCCAGAATCTCTCCGTTTCCCCGTTTCTGAGGGGGAAGGGAGCGGTTCCTGGCGCTTCCGGAGAGCCTCGGCATCGTCTGTTCCAATGTTGTGTGAGAACACATGTTCTTGTTTTGTTCTAATCAAGAATGAGAACATCGTCAAGCAGGATTTTTGTCCTATCTGATGGAGACGGTAACCGTTGTCATTCCCTGCCCGCTTCCGATAAAACCCCCTTTCAGAAATACGGAGAACATCTTTGTCATCCAGCGATTCAGGGTCTGCCCCAAACCTCGGCCTCGAACCACAGTCAGGCCCGGATTCAGGAATTCGGGCCCGGATCCGCAGGTTGGTTGAACACCAGACTTTTCAGAAATCGATCATGATCCTGATCGTCATCAACGCGTTTACGTTGGGGGCGGAAACGTCGCCGACGGTGATGGGACTGATCGGCCCGGAATTGCTGGTCTTCGATAAGGTCGTGATCGTGGTTTTCTGTGTCGAGCTGTTGTTGCGTATTTACGCACATGGATTGTCGTTTTTTCGCGGGGCCTGGAACATTTTCGATTTTGTCGTGGTCGCCATCACGCTCGCCCCGTCGAATGACTCGCTTGCCGTTCTCCGTTCACTCCGCGTCCTGCGTGTTCTCCGGCTGGTATCCGCTGTGCCACGGCTGCGCCGGATTGTGGCCGCCCTGCTGCATGCCGTACCGGGTGTTGGCGCAATCGGTGCCCTGTTGCTGCTGGTGTTCTATGTCTATGCGGTGATCTGTACCAAGCTGTTCGGTGCGGCTTTTCCCGACTGGTTCGGCAGTATCGGCGATTCCATGTACACGCTGTTCCAGATCATGACGCTGGAAAGCTGGTCGATGGGCATCGTACGTCCGGTGATGGAGGTCTATTCATGGGCATGGTTGGTCTTCGTTGCATTTATTGTGATGTCGAGCTTCACCGTTCTCAACCTGTTTATCGCGATCATCATCGATTCCATGCAGACTCTGCATGAAACCGAGCAGCACGAGACTGTCGACGAGGTCAGTGGTGTTGTGCATGACGAGCATCGCCAGCGGGCAATGGAGTTCGAGGAGTTGCGGCGTGAAATGCAGGAAATAAAAGAACTGCTGAGGGAACGGAAGTCATAGGCGCGGCTGCACCTGCCGGAGCGCCAGCTCAGAACATTGGCGCGAGGCCTTCGTAGAGCAGGCGCGTGCCCAGAACGAACAGGATTCCGTAGCTCGCCCGCATGAACCATTTTTGCGGGATCAGGTGATTGAATTTTATGCCGATAAACATGCCGATCGGCGCCAGCGGCATCAGGATCAGCGAGATCGACAGGTTGGGCATGGAGAACAGGCCGAGCCACCAATAAGGCAGGATCTTCGCGTAGTTCACGACGCAGAACAGGATGACGATGGTGCCTACATGTATCCGCTTGTCCAGTTTCTGCGGCAGCAGGTACATCGCCACGGGCGGCAGGCCGGCATGAATGACGAAACTGGTGAACCCGGCGATCGTGCCCAGGATATATCCGACCGGTTTCGACAGAACCCTGGCTGCAGCCTTTTCACCGCCGGCCCGGAAGAAGTCGATGAAAAATACGATGGCGATAAAGCCGACCATCAGGCGGATCAGCTGTTCGTCCATCCACTTGAACGTCAGCGTACCGATGACGGTGCCGATCATGCAGCCGATGACCAGGACCTTCATACTCGGCCGGTCCCAGTCCTTGCGGTAAGCCCAAACGCCCATCAGGTCCATGACACAGAGAATAGGCAGCATGATCGCGACGGCCTGAACCGGTGAAGAGACCTGCGACAGCGCCAATACACCGACAAACCCGATGCCGCCGCCGAAGCCGCCCTTGGACAGCCCGGCGAGAAGAACTGCGCCGACAGCAAAGGAAGCAAAAAGAGGATCGCCCAGAAGCTGGTCCATAATGGCGTCTGATGTTTTCCGTTTATCGAGAGCCGGGCGGGGAAGCCTGTCCGGTAGAAGAGTAAAACGGCTTACGCCGCGTTTTGCGCCGTGTCGATGGAAAATTCACTGCCGACATCGATGCCGAGCGTGGATTTGGCATCGCCCTGATTAACCGCGAATTCGACGAGGCCGGAAGAATTTTCGTACCAGAAGGCGCTGCCTTCGGGCAGATCCGAAAACGTGCGGGCCCGAGCGAGTCGGTGTCCGTTGACGATCATTTCGGACCCGGTCGGAACGTTCTTGGCCCGGAGGCCGGTCATGGCGTTGCCGAAAGTGTCGAGATAGATGATTTCCTTGAGGTCGTTCGGCCAGTGGGGACGGCGCGCTTCGTCTTCGGGCCGTGCTTCGGAGGCGACGTCGTCGCCTTTTGCAAGACTGGCGGCGACAGGGGCAAACAAATCACGACCGTGAAAACTGGCAGACATTTCCTGGGGCGCCCACGTGATCCGGCGGAACGACCGTTCATTTGCCCGGCGCATGACGATTTCAAAAAGGCCGTTATCGGGGCCGACAAATCGTCTGCCGTCAGCAGTGACGATCGCCGGCGCGCGGTTGCCGCCAACGCCGGGGTCGACAACGCACAGGAAGACGACGTTGGGCGGAAAGACGTCAATCAGCGAGGCAAGCAGGTAAGAAGATGCGCGGGCCTGGAACATCGGAGCATCGTGCAGCAGATCAATGACGGGAACGCCGGGGGCATCGCGCTCGAGCACGGCTTTGACCTGACCCACATAGGGGCCGACCTCGCCAAAATCGGTGAAGAGTACAATCATGGGGAAGAGTATGCCGTGTCGAGGAGCGGCCCGGCAAGTGGGGCGAAACGCGTGGAATCAGGTCAGGCGCCGACGGCGGCGATCTCTGTGCGCTTGTCTTCGCAGATGACCCGGTTGCGGCCCAGTTTTTTGGCCATGTACAGCGCCTGGTCGGCCCGTTCGATAAATGCGGTTATGTCTTCTCCGGCGTGATACGAGGTAACCCCGAGGGAAATCGTAACGGCACCTATATCGCTATCCGACCCTTTTTTGACGAGGCGTTTGGAGGCGATCGATTTTCGGATGTTTTCCGCGACGGAAGTTGCGCCCCCGCTTGTCGTATCGGGCAGGATGATGGCGAATTCCTCACCGCCATAACGTGCGGCCGTGTCTTTTCCCTTGAGCGAGTTATGAAGTGTACGCCCGACGAGCCGCAGCACCTGGTCACCAAGCTGGTGTCCATGGGTGTCATTAAAATCCTTGAAATGGTCGATATCCGCAAAAATGAGCGACAGGCTTTCACCGTTGGCCTGCGAATCCTCGACAGCGGCGAAGATCTTCTGATCGAAACATTTTCGGTTGGCGACACCCGTAAGGCTATCTGTCAACGCATCCCGGCGGGAATCATCCAGTGCCTTGCGGAGTTCGGTAATTTCGTCGGTCGATTGGCTCACCCGGCTGTACAATTCCCTGGTCCGGGTATCCATTGATTCAGTTTCCGAGACGATGTCGGCGACAAGGCCGCGAATTTGCTCGAGGCTTTCGGCCGTCTTCAGGTCGCCCGAGAAGCTTTTCAGCGCGGCCCCGTATTCTTCTGTCTCGGATCCTGATGCTGTCAGGGCACTTACGATCCGTTCTGTGACGGTATCGATACGATCAGACCACTCACGGTCGCGTGCAATATTGGCACCGGCGATAATGAAGCGGTCATACAGATCGGCGTAGACCGATGAATCCGGATTGCCATCAGATATGGCCAATGCGTCGACGGTTTTCTTCAGGTCGTGGTTTTTGCCTGCAAAATATTCGTACCAGATCGCAAAATTGATCGGATTCGCGGCGACGCCAAGCTCATTCAGCCGTTTGAAAGCGCCGAGAGCGAACTTTGATGCTTTCTCAGGTGTCTCGGGATATTGCATTCGACTACGCGCCTACCCATGAACGCTTCGCATTGCGTCGGAAATACCATTTTGCGCGCTGAATTCTTAAGACTTGGTGAAACCCGAGTATTGATGCTTAAGACTTGGTGAAGCCCGAGTATCTCACAATATGTCTTCAGTCAAACGGCTGGATACGTACGATCGCCATTTTGTTTATCAGGTGGACGGTTTCCGTGTTGTCGATAAACGGCATAAACGGGGCGCTATCGTTGAGCAGATCCTGAATCCGCGCTGTTGCATCCACAAAGACATAGCCGCTCAGAACCGTGCCATCGGTCAGCGTAAGTTCGGCATATTCGCGAACTTTGGGGATTTTTTGATGAGCATTCAGGGCTGTACGCATAGACGGAATTTTAAGGTTCGTTCCGTTAACGAGGGATAAAGACGCTTGCCGTTCTGATTAAAAAACTTTCGATGGATTCGCTTGCTGTTAAGGTGTTCGAACGATATCTTGCAGTGCAACAATAAATATTGCGCCGCGAAGCAATCGCATAATACCGCGCACAAAAATGGGGAAAATTTATGGACCAGGAAGCCCGTCCGTCTGTCGTCATCGCGACAATGGAAGAACAGCACGGTTATTTTATCGATGAACTGAAACCTGGCATGACAGATGTTTATGTTCGCACGGTCACGGAAACCGATATTGTCCAGTATTCCCAGGTTTCCGGTGATGATAACCCTCTGCACGTCAACGAGGAATTCGCGAAACAGACTATTTTCAAGGGCCGCATCGCCCATGGAATGCTGACCTGCGGGTATATTTCTGCCGTTCTTGGGACCAAACTGCCGGGTCCGGGCTGTGCGTATCTGAACCAGAACCTGAACTTCCGCGCCCCTGTTCGGGTTGGTGATACCGTACAGACCCGCGTGACGATCAAGGACGTGGATAACGAGACAAATAACGTCGTTACCGAGGTTGTTTGTTCCATCGGAGAAAAAATCGTCATTGATGGTAGTGCGACGCTTTGGGTGCCCAACCGCCGTAAGAAAGACTAGTCAGGCAATTTCCCGCCATTCCCGGTGGGTTATTGGTTTGACTTGACCCCTTACGGTAGTTACCAAGACCGCCGCAATGCGCATATTCAGACACGTTGCGGGGCTGCCGGATTTTGTCCGGGATACCTCTGTCGCCATCGGTAACTTCGATGGCGTCCATCTCGGTCACCAGGCGGTGATTCGCGAGGCGGCAGCGCATGCTGAAAAACTTGGCTCATCACTGTCGGTTATTACGTTCGATCCGCATCCTCGGCGATTTTTCCGTTCCGAAGAGCCGCCGTTCCAATTGACGCCGCTCCGCAGCAAGGTGCGCCGTTTCGAGGATATCGGTGTCGATCAGCTAATGGTCGTGCACTTCGATGAGGATACATCGCAGCTAACCCATGAACAGTTTGTCGACACGTTCATTACCGGCGGTTTCCACGCAAAACACGTGACTGTCGGATATGACTTCGTATTTGGTGCCGGGCGCGGTGGCAGTGGCGATTATCTGCGGGAGCGCGCGGCTCGGGACGGCTTCGGCGTTTCCGTGATCGAGCCGGTTAAGGATCAGAGCGAGACGGTTTATTCGTCGACAAATATCCGCAATTGCCTGCGGGATGGAAATCCCGTCGGGGCAGCAAACCTGCTGGGCCGGTTGTGGGAGGTTGAGGGACGCGTGATCAAGGGCGATCAACGCGGCCGGCAAATCGGCTTCCCGACCGCAAATATAGCGCTGGACGATTACCTGGAACCCGCCCTCGGTGTGTATGCCGTTTGGGTCGGGGTCGAAGAGGGGGGCGTTACCAGCTGGCATGCGGGTTGTGCGAATATCGGCCGGCGACCGACCTTCGACAAGGAGGAGGTCAATTGCGAGACCTATATCTTCGACTTCACCGACGATATTTATGACAAGCTGCTCCGGGTGGCGCTGGTTGAATATATCCGCCCGGAGAAAAAATTCGACGGTATTGCCCAGTTGCGTGAACAGATCGCACTGGATTCCCACGATGCCCGGGCGCTGCTGGACAGCATTGGCCCGGACGATTTAAGACGGGCGCCGGAATAACGCGTCCTTCAGGATAGTTAAGAATTATGGCGATCGATTATAAATCCACCGTCTTCCTGCCGAAGACCGAGTTCGAGATGCGCGGCAAGCTGCCGGAGCGCGAGCCGAGTATTCTTGCGCGATGGGAAGAGATGAATCTCTACAAGCGCCTGCGTGAACAATCAGCAGGGCGTGAAAAATTTATCCTGCATGATGGCCCGCCCTATGCGAACGGCAATCTGCATATCGGTCACGCCCTGAACAAGATTCTCAAGGACGTGATCAACCGGTCGCAGCAGATGCTCGGCAAAGACGCCAATTATGTGCCCGGGTGGGATTGCCACGGTCTGCCGATCGAATGGAAGGTCGAGGAAAAATACCGGTCCACGGGGCGTGATAAGGATGAAGTGCCAATTGTCGAATTCCGCCAGGAATGCCGGGACTTCGCGGAACACTGGATCGGTGTGCAGCGCGAAGAATTCCAGCGGCTCGGCGTGATTGGCGACTGGGAAAACCCGTATACGACGATGAATTTCGCCGCCGAGGCGCAGATCGCGCGCGAACTGATGAAATTCGTCGATAACGGCCTGCTGTATCAGGGATCCAAGCCCGTGATGTGGTCCGTGGTTGAGAAAACGGCGCTGGCCGAAGCCGAGGTCGAATATCACGACCACGAATCCGACACGATCTGGGCGAAGTTTCCACTGCGATCTGCAAGCGCGGACACGATGGAAGCCCTTGGCGGTGCATCGATGGTCATCTGGACGACGACACCATGGACGATCCCCGGCAACCGGGCGATCTCCTATTCCTCGAGAATTTCCTACGGGCTCTATGAAGTCACCGATGCCCCTGAAGAGAACTGGGCAAAGACCGGCGACAGGCTGATTCTGGCTGACGCCCTGGCGGATGACGTTATGGGGTCGGCACGCGCAACAACGTGGAATCGGATGTCGGATGTCACTCCGGACATGCTGAGTGATGCCGCCTGTGCGCACCCGCTGGCGGCGATGGGGTATGAGTTCGATATTCCGCTGCTCGACGGTTCACATGTCATGGATGACGCCGGTACGGGCTTTGTGCATACGGCGCCGGGCCATGGCCGGGACGATTATGATATCTGGGTTGCCAGCGGGCAGAGCCTGACGGCCCGCGGTATCGATACGCGTATTCCCTATACAGTTGACGCCGATGGTATTTATACCGACGAAGCGCCGGGTTTCGACGGTAAATGCGTCATCACTGAAAAGGGCAAGAAGGGTGATGCCAACCAGGCGGTCATCGATGCTCTGGTTGCGGTCAATGCGCTTATCGCGCGCGGCCGGGTGAAGCATCAGTATCCGCATTCGTGGCGCTCCAAGAAGCCGCTTATTTTCCGTAATACGCCGCAATGGTTTATTGCGATGGACAAGCCGTTCACGGAAAAAGGTAAGACTCTGCGCGAGGTCGCGCTGGACGCCATCGACGCGACGGGATTCTATCCCGAGACAGGGCGTACCAGGCTTCATGGCATGATCGAGGGACGGCCCGACTGGGTCGTGTCCCGCCAGCGTGCGTGGGGCGTGCCAATCACGGTATTCGTCAATAAGAAAACCGGCGACTTGCTGCGCGATGCATCCGTTCAGGAGCGGATTGCGACGGCGATCAGCGAAGAAGGTGCGGATGCATGGTTCGCCTCCGATCCGTCGCGTTTTCTCGGCAACGATTACAACTCGGATGATTATGAACAGGTGTTCGATATTCTCGACGTCTGGTTCGATTCCGGCTCTACGCACAGTTTTGTGCTCGAAGACCGCGAAGACCTGCAATGGCCGGCGACGCTTTATCTTGAAGGGTCGGACCAGCATCGCGGGTGGTTTCATTCGAGCCTGCTGGAATCCTGCGGCACCCGTGGTCGGGCACCGTATGATGCCGTACTGACCCATGGTTTCGTTCTGGCCGACGACAAGCAGAAGATGTCGAAATCGACGGGCAATGTCGTTGCGCCACAGGAAATCATCAAACAGTACGGCGCAGACATTCTGCGTATCTGGGTGGTCGCGTCCGACTATTCCGAAGACCTCAAGATCGGCCCGGAAATTATCAAGTACCAGACCGATGCCTATCGACGCCTGAGGAATACGCTGCGCTTTATCCTGGGTAATCTGGACGGTTTCGAGGAAAGCGAACGTTTGCCGGCAGCCGAGATGCCCGAACTGGAACGCTGGGTACTCCATCGTTTGTCGGAGACCGACGAATTGGTGCGGAACCGGGCCGCCACGTTCGATTTTCATGACATGTTTACGGCATTGCATAATTTCTGCGCGGTCGATCTGTCCTCGTTCTATTTCGATATTCGCAAAGATGCGTTGTATTGCGATCCTGCGGATTCAATACGGCGCCGTGCTGCGCGGACGGTCCTGGATGAATTGTTCAACTGTCTGACCGCATGGCTGGCCCCGGTGATTTGTTTCACGGCCGAAGAGGCCTGGCTTTCGCGGAATCCCGGCGATGACAACAGTGTGCATCTTCAGACTTATCCCGATTTGCCGGCTGCTTGGCGCGATGAAGTACTTGCGGAGAAATGGTCCACTGTCCGGCGTGTTCGCCGGGTTGTTACAGGTGCGCTGGAGATCGAACGAGCGGAGAAACGTATTGGGTCGAGCCTGCAGGCTGCGCCGACGGTCTATCTCGACAGCGAAACCGCGATCGTGCTGAACGATGTCGACCTCGCCGAGGTTGCGATCACGTCGCACGTCGTTATCGATACGGGTGTGGCCCCCGATGGGGCATTCGTCATTGAAGACGTGCCGGGCGTTGCGGTTTCGCCGGGACTTGCGGATGGCGGTAAATGCGAACGTTGCTGGCAAGTTCTCCCAGAGGTTGGCGGTGACGGGGAAAATGCAGATATCTGCCACCGCTGCGTCGATGCGGTGGCCAATATTTCCGCGGCAGCGGAGTGAGCGCCGGCTTTTGATACGGATCGGACTCCCCGTTGCTGCCGCGATTATCGCCTTTGATCAGGCGACGAAGTTCTGGATCGTGCTCGACATAATGTCGCCACCCCGGATCATAGAGGTGAGTTCGTTTTTCAATATCGTCATGGTCTGGAACCGCGGTGCAAGTTTTGGCCTGTTCAGCAGCATGTCGCCCTGGACGCCTGTTTTCCTATGCACCATCGCGGTGGTCATCTCAATCGCGCTGGCGGTCTGGATGTATAGGGCTTCGTCGCCTTGGCTGGCGATTGCTCTGGGCATGGTGATCGGCGGGGCATTGGGTAATGCGATAGACCGGGTAATATATGGCGCGGTTGCCGATTTCCTCGATTTCCATGCCTATGGCTATCACTGGCCGGCCTTCAACGTCGCCGATATGGCTATTTTCGTCGGAGTCGTGATGCTGTTGTTTGATGGCTTGATTGAAAAGCGGCGCAACAATAGGTTAGAAGCTGAGCCCGATTCATAATGGATCTAACGAAATGACAAGTTCTTCGGCAATGCCACGGCACATACTGCTGGTGATACAGGCAGCGTTTACGCTTTCGGCCTGTGAAAATGCGCGCCAGGCCATGGGTATCGGCAAGCAGTCACCAGACGAGTTTGAGGTCGTTACCCGCGCGCCGTTGAGCATGCCGCCGGATTTCGGCCTGCGTCCTCCGAGGCCTGGTGCTGACCGGCCGCAGGAAAAAGCGATCGCGGACTCTGCGCGTGACCTTTTGGTCAAAAGCGCGGGAACGACCGCACCGGGGAAACAGGTTCCTAGAACCTCAAAAGGGGAAACGGCGCTCCTGGCCAAAGCCGGCGCCACGAACCCCGATCCTTCCGTTCGTCAAACGCTGAATCGTGAATCCTCGATTCTGGTGACGGAAGATGACAGTTTCACAGACCGACTGATTTTCTGGCAGAAGAAACAGCCTCCTGGAACGGTGGTTGATGCCGCTGCGGAGCAAAAGCGGCTGCGTGAAAATGCCGGACTTGGCGATGCGCCGACGAAGGGCCGGACACTCAAGGTTATCCGCAAGCCCAAAGGCTGGCTTGAAGGCGTTTTATAAGTCACCTGAGTGTGATCGCGACGGGGCTTGCATCCGACAGACGTGTATCTACCTGTCTATGTGGGGGCTGACTAAGCCTTATGCTGCGTAAAGGTCTGTTTCAGCCTTATGCTGCATTATGACAGCTGCTTAACGCCGGGAGCTTGATTTGCCTGCTTTTCTAAGAACGTTTTCCGCTGCTTGCATTGTGGCGATGTCTGGTATGATGCTGCCTGCAGTTTCTGTCTCAGCGGCTGTGTTTTCGCCGAAAACATTTACCCTGGATAACGGGCTTCAGGTGGTTGTGATAGAGAACCATCGTGCGCCGATCGTGATGCAGATGCTGTGGTACCGGGTTGGTGCTGCAGACGAAGAACCCGGCGAATCCGGTCTGGCGCATTTTCTGGAGCATTTGCTGTTCAAGGGTACAAAAACGGTAAAGCCAGGTGAGTTTTCACGGACGATTGCGCGTATCGGCGGGCGCGACAACGCGTTTACGAGTTACGATTTTACAGCCTATTTTCAGCGCGTTGCAGCGCACGAACTTGAAACAATCATGCGGCTCGAAGCCGATCGGATGCAGAATCTTGTCCTGACGGACGAAGTTGTTCTGCCGGAGCGCGATGTCGTGCTCGAAGAGCGCCGGTCGCGCACTGATAACAGCCCGGCGGCGCAGCTACGTGAGCAGGTGCGCCGGGCGCTGTACCTGAATCACCCTTACGGCCGTCCAGTCATCGGATGGATGAGCGAAATTCAGCAACTTACGACCGAGAATGCGCTCGCGTTCTATCGCAAGCACTATGCGCCCAATAACGCCATGTTGATCATTGCCGGCGATACCACGTTGGAGAAAGTACGCGCGCTGGCGGAGAAGTATTACGGCCCGATCCCGCGCAGGGCTGTGCCGGAGCGCGTGCGCCCGAAGGAGCCGCCACACCGCGCCGCACGGCGCGTGGTTCTTGAAAATGAGCGTGTCACCTTGCCGGCCTGGTCGCGGACCCACCTGGCGCCGAGCTACGGGGCCGATGAAAAAGGCACAGGCTATGCGCTTGAGGTCCTTGCACAGGTTCTAGGTGGCGGGTCGACCAGCAGGCTTTACCGTAAATTGGTGATTGAGCGTGGGATCGCGTCGAATGCCGGAGCCTGGTACAGCGGCGACGGGCTTGATTATGGCGAATTCGGTATCTATGCCAGTCCCAAAGCGGGTGGAGATATCGATGCGCTCGAAAAGGCGGTTCTCGAGGAACTGGCGGCGGCCATCAAAGAGGGCTTTAAGCCCGCAGATATCGACCGCGCCAAACGACTGATGTCGGCGCAGGCGATCTACGCCCGGGATGGTATACGCGCCGGACCGAATTCTATCGGTCAGGCCTTTACCCAGGGGCAAACGATCACAGATGTCGAAGAATGGCCCGAACGTATTTCCGCGGTGACGCCTGAACAGGTGATGGCTGCGGCCAAAGCGGTCATTAAACGCGAAAGTTCGGTCACCAGTATCCTGCTGCCGGAGGCCGCCAAATGAATATATTCAGGATTGTCCCCAATCTCATCCCCGGCTTTGTGATCGCAGCCGTTGCCGTCGGCATCCTGGCACCGGTCAAGACGCTGCACGCGATGGATATCCGCAAGGTCGTGTCCGATAAGGGTATCGTCGCCTGGTTCGTGCCCGATACATCTGTTCCTCTTGTGGCAATGAGCTTTGCGTTTCGTAATGCCGGCTCGGCAACAGACCCGGATGGCAAGGAAGGCCTTGCTGCAATGTCGTCAGCGCTGTTGGACGAAGGGGCCGGAGAGTTGAAATCCCAGGCGTTCCAGCGGGCGCTCGAAGAAATTGCAGCTCAGATGTCCTTCAGTGCGGGGCGGGATACGTTTACCGGCGCGTTACGCACCCTGACGGCCGAGCGCGCAAAGGCGTTCGATCTGTTACGCTTGGCGCTGAATGCTCCCCGTTTTGACGACGTCCCGGTCAAGAGAATTCAGTCGCAGATGCTTGCGTCGCTGCGCCAGCAGTCAAAAAACCCGCGAAAGATTTCCGGCCGCTTATGGTCAGAAACGGTGTTTCCGGGACACCCCTATTCAAAACCGTCCGGCGGGACTGAGAAAACCGTCGCAACACTGACGGCTGATGATATGAAATCGTTTATCCGCGAACGTTTCAGCAGAGACCGCCTGATCATCGGCGTCGTCGGTGATATTTCGGAAGAGGAACTCAAACAGCGTCTCGACAGTGTATTCGGTGATCTGCCGGCCCAGGGGCCGAAGTTTGCAATTCCCGAGATCAAGCCTGCCGGTGGTGGTAAAACGCTCATCGTTCGCAAGCAGATCCCACAGAGCATCGTGGTCCTCGGTCATGCAGGGCTGAAACGCGCCGACCCCGATTGGTACGCGGCGCTTCTGGTGACACGGATTTTCGGTGGTGGTGGTTTGAGCTCTCGCCTCTATGCAGAAATCAGAGAAAAGCGGGGGCTTGCGTACTCGGTCTATGCCTATCTCAGCCCGATGGAGCACTCAGCGCTTCTGGCAGGGGGCGTCGCGACGCAGAATGCGCGAACAGCAGAATCCCTTTCGGTTATCCGGGCTGAATGGCGGAAAGTTGCGGAGCAGGGCATTACCGCGAAAGAGTTGGAGATCGCGAAAACCTATATGAACGGGTCGTTCCCGCTGCGTCTTGGGTCAAGTCGTGGGATCGCGAACATGCTGGTGGGTATTCAGATTTCCGACCTTGGCATGGACTACATTAAACAGAGGCCTTCACTGATCGATTCCATCTCTCTTGATGATGCAAACAGGGTGGCAAAGCGATTATACAACGCGGATGATCTGACGGTCGTTATCGTCGGTGACCCGAAGGGAATCGACGAAAAACGTTAGGTTTTTCCCGTCAGCGCCATTCGGGTGCAAGTTATCCACAAAACACGCCATCGCGGGTGACACGCCCTTTTCCTGATTCGCCGTCATGACTTATGGTGCAGAAGGATTTCCGCACATGAATTTGCCGTACACACAGGACCTTACCGATTGCTTCGCTGCCGAAATCGGCGATGGAGGATTGGACGCTACGAACTTCGACCGGTATGTCGCCGAGTCCGAGAAAGCGGTGTTGCGTCTGCGCTCGGCATATGCGGATCATTCGCTTCCATTACTCAGATTACCGGAGACCCGTGACGACCTTGCAGTAATCGGCGAGGTCGCAGACCGGTTTCGCAGTTCGTTCGACGATGTGGTGGTGCTCGGTACCGGTGGTTCTTCCCTGGGGGGGCAGACACTTTGCTCCGTTGCGGGAACGGGACTTGGGCGGCGTCCGGGCGCACCGCACCTGCATTTTATGGATAATGTTGATCCAAATACGTTTGATAACCTTATTTCGGCTCTCGACTGGCAGCGCACCGGCGTTGTCGCGATCTCCAAATCGGGGTCGACGGCGGAAACGCTTCTACAGCTGGGCGCAGTGATCGGGGCCCTTGGACAGCATGTGGCCGAAGACCGAATTGCAGACCATCTCGTTGTTGTCACGGAACCTGCTGACAACCCGCTCTCCGTAATCGCCCGACAATACGACTGCACTGTCCTCGATCATCATCCGGAAATCGGCGGGCGGTACTCGGTTCTGTCCGTTACGGGCCTGTTGCCGGCGGCAATTGCCGGTTTCGATATCGGACGTTTACGTGACGGCGCCGGAATGGTGCTCGAACAGCTGCTTTCCGATGCCGGGGTGCATGATGTTCCTTCGGCGACCGGGGCAGCGGTATCGGTTGGCCTGAACCGTCATACCGGGGTCGGTATCAGCGTCCTGATGCCGTATTGCGACAGAATGGCGGACCTGGGTCTATGGTTCTGCCAGCTCTGGGCGGAAAGCCTGGGAAAGAACGGGGATGGCAGCACGCCCGTGCGGGCGCTGGGGACGGTCGATCAGCATAGCCAGCTGCAGCTCTATCTCGATGGCCCCGCCGATAAGATGTTTACGTTGATTTTGACTGAAACCGGCGGACAGGGAGCACCGATTCCGGGAACTTTCGCGGATATCGAGGGATTGTCCTATCTTAGCGGCCGCACCATGGGCGACCTGTTTGCCGCCGCCGGGCGCGCGACGGCAGAAACGCTGGCCAATAACGGACGTCCGACCCGGGTGTTTGATGTTCCCCGGGTGGATGAAATCTCGATGGGGGCGTTGATGATGCATTTCATGCTGGAAACGGTCATTGCTGCCGATCTGATCGGTGTAAACGCATTCGACCAGCCCGCTGTCGAGGAAGGCAAGATTCTCGCGCGTGAATATCTTGCGAAGGGTGGGGGGCTTTGATCCTCCGCCGTCTGCCTGAGACACTGGTCAATCGTATCGCCGCGGGCGAGGTAATCGAACGGCCCGCTGCGGCGGTAAAGGAACTGGTTGAAAACGCCATTGATGCAGACGCACGTCATATTGACGTTGTGCTGGAAGACGGTGGACGGGTTCTTATCTCGGTCACCGATGACGGTCGCGGGATGACAGCTGAAGAGCTCGAACTCGCTGTTGAACGACATGCCACGTCTAAATTGCCGGATGACGATCTTGTTGATATCCGCACACTCGGGTTTCGCGGAGAAGCACTGCCGTCAATCGGCGCCGTGTCACGACTTTCGATCACCAGCCGTGCAGCAGGGGAATCGGCGGCATATGCAATTCTGATTGAAGGCGGACGTAAAGAGTCACCGCGGCCCGCAGCCCTTGGCGCCGGGACGCGTATCGAAGTCCGCGACCTGTTTTATGCCACTCCGGCCCGGCTGAAATTTCTGAAGACGCCACGGACCGAGGTCGATCACGCCGCCGATGCAATCAAACGTCTCGCGATGGCGCATCCCGAGGTCGCGTTTTCGCTGTCGGATGAAGACCGGACGCGTTTTCGTTACGGCCCTGCGCAGGGTGACCTCCTGACCGCGCGGCTTGACCGCCTTTCAGCGGTAATGGGCCGCGAATTTGCCGATAATGCCGTTGCGGTCGATGCGGAACGCGGCGGTATCCGGTTAAGCGGCTATGCCGGTGTACCGACGCTCAACCGGGGAAACGCGCGCGCGCAGTACCTGTTTGTAAATGGACGACCGGTACAGGATCGTTTGCTCGTCGGGGCCGTCCGTGGCGCTTATCAGGATTTTCTCGCGCGGAACCGTCACCCCATGGTCGCACTGTTCCTTGATGTTCCGCCGGAATGCGTAGACGTCAACGTTCATCCCGCGAAAGCAGAAGTCAGATTCCAGGATGCAGGACTGGTAAGGGGACTGATCGTAGGCGGGCTGCGTCGTGCGCTTGAAGCGGCGGGGCACAAAGCCTCCACCACTGTTGCTGCAGCTGCGCTGGGGGCGTTCCAGCCCGGTACAGGCGGGGTTGGAGGTGGTTCGATGCCGTGGCGTCAGTCATCGGCACTACCCCGCGAACTGGCGGAGATCGCCGCAGCCTACCAGGCGCCCGCATCCACCGGGGTGCTGGATGCTTTTGATGCGCCTTCGGCGCGGGTAACGGCTGACGGGTATTCCGAGTCGATGGCGGTGCCCGTGACGAATTTCCCGCTTGGTGCTGCCCGGGCGCAGGTGCACGAAACATATATCGTTGCCCAGACCGATACCGGGATCGTCATCGTCGATCAGCATGCGGCGCATGAGCGGCTGGTGTATGAGCGTATGAAGGCAGCGCTTGCGGAGGGCGGTGCCAAGCGCCAGGGCCTGCTGATCCCCGAAGTGGTCGAGATGGACGAAGCGGCGGTCGATCGCCTGTGTGAACGGTCGGGAGAGTTCGAGGAACTGGGCCTCGCCATTGAAAAATTTGGTCCCGGCGCCGTCGTTGTGAGAGAAGTGCCCGCCTTGCTCGGACAGGCTGATGTAACCGGCCTGCTAAAGGACCTTGCTGACGACCTGGAAGAATTCGGCGCCGGTCTTGCTCTCAAGGAGCGGCTCGAAGACGTTTGTTCCACGATGGCCTGCCACGGCAGTGTCCGTGCCGGCCGCCGTCTGTCGCCTGAAGAGATGAATGCATTGCTGCGCGAAATGGAAGTGACCCCCCATTCCGGGCAGTGCAACCACGGCCGGCCGACCTATGTCGAATTGAACCTGTCAGATATAGAGCGCCTGTTCGGGCGTCGTTGAATTACACGACGGGCGTCGGTGTCTTTGAACTGCCTTCTTCTACATCCGGGATATAGCCCCGCCGTTGCAATCGCCTGAACCGCCTGGTCAGAAGGAATGCAGCACTTGTAAGGCCCAGAACAAACCCCATCCAGAGGCCCGCAGCCTCAAAGCCGCCCCAGAAGGCGAGGGCGAGTCCGCTCGTCAGGCCGACGCCCCAATAACTGAACGCTGCGATCACCATTGGCCACGTGGTGTCGCTGAGACCGCGCAGTGCTCCGGCAGCGACGGCTTGTATACCGTCTGCGGCTTGAAAGAAGGCAGCGTAGATCAGGTAAGACGCGGCGAGGGCGAGCACAGCCGCACTGTCGGGGTGTGCTCCATCCAGGTATATCGATGCGAAAGTTTCCGGGAGCGATAGGACGATCGCTGTCATTACCGACATGAAAACAAGCGCGATCGAAACAGCGACCCAGCCTGACCGGTAGGCCCCCTCGGTATCTCGTCGGCCAACAGCCTGCCCGACGCGCACGGTTGCGGCCTGCCCCAGGCCCATCGGCACCATGAAGGTAATATGAGGCATCTGCAGCGCGATCATGGTCGCGGCGATGGCATGTGCGCCAAACTGGCCGACGATAAATATCGCGCTGAAAAAGAATCCGGCTTCCAGGAGACTCATTGCGGCAATCGGCAGGCCAATCCGAAATATTTGCCGGAATTGAAACCAGTCGGGCCGCCAGAAACGTCCGAGGATGGCGTAGCGCCTGAAAGGTTTCGCGAAGACGGCGATGGCAAGCAGGACGAGAAACATCAGCCAGTTGACGATTGATGTAGCGATGCCCGCCCCGACGAGTTCCAGTCGTGGCAGCCCGAAATTTCCGAAAATAAGGGCATAGTCCAGCAGGCCGTTCAGCGGCACACCAGCCAGCATTACCCATAGAGCGGGGGTAGGGCGGTTCAGCGACGAAATGAAGTTTCGGACGACGGCGAACCCGATACTGGGGATCAGGCACCACATAAGGGTGCTCATATAGGCATCCGCATGGGGCAGGATTTCAGGAGGTTGCGACAATAATCCCAGCAGGTCCGGTGTATACCGGAATGCAATCATCGCCGGTACGGTGAGCACTATCGTCGCCCAGAATCCCTGCCTGATCACGCGACGGATCATCCGTGGCTTGCGTGCGCCGAAAGCCTGTGACGCGAGGGCCGCGGTTGCCATGATCACGCCGAAGCAGAAGACCCATGTCAGAAAGAAAATCATCAGACTGAGCGATGCGCCGGCCAGCGCATCGGGACCCAGCCGCCCGATCATGGCCGTGTCGGTGGTCAGCATCGCGACCCATGCGAGCTGGGTGAAGACAATCGGTGCACCCAGGCGCGCCATTTCTGCAAGCTCGATACGCCAGAACGGTCTGGGGGCCGCTGTGCCGTGTGAGGAGGGTGTAGGCGGGCGCGTCATATCGGTATGGCTGTTTCCGGTATCATCAAAGGCGAGTCGTCAGACAGCCTGATTGAAAGCAAAAATTCAGCGCGGGCGAATGTCCTGACGCTGGATCAGGGTGTGATGTGTTCGTTTCGCAGGAAGTGGACCTTCGCGGCCCCGTATTTCCGGGTGTCGAGTTTCTCGAAAGTATCGTCGAACTCCGGGTCGGTCCCCGCTTCGGTTTCTACCACGCAAATTGCGCCCGGGGCGATCCAGCCGGCATCACGAAGCGCGGTCAGGGCCGGTGCGGCGAGGCCTGCTTTGTAGGGTGGGTCCAGAAGCACAAGCCCGTAGGCTTCTGCCGGGCAGACGGGTTTAAGGCAGTCTCCCTGCAGAACGTCCGCTGCGGACCGTTCGCCGAGCGAGTCCAGATTCTGTCGGCAGAGCGCAAGAGCCACGCGGCTCTTGTCCATGAAGGTGACATGGGCGCCGCCGCGGCTCAGCGCCTCGAGGCCGAGTGCTCCGGTGCCGCAGAACCCGTCGAGGACCCGCGCGCCGGTTACGACCGATAGCCCGCCCGGGCCCCAATCCCTGTGTTCCAGAATATTGAACACGGATTCGCGCACCCGGTCCGATGTCGGACGGATATCATTGCCCTCGGGGGCGTCGATGAGGCGCCCTCTATGCCTGCCGGCCACGATGCGCATTGGATGTATCCAGTCCGAGTTGATCTTTGAGTGTGCGGCGAGGCACTTCTTCGACACCGCCGCGACCAAGCTGGCCAAGTTGGAACGGGCCATAGGCGGTACGAATAAGTCGGTTCACCGGGTACCCCAGATGCTCGAATACCTTTCGGATTTCCCGGTTCTTGCCTTCCCGCAGCGTCACCGTTACCCAGGCGTTTCTGCCCTTTGCGCTGTCGATGGCGGCCTCGATCGAGCCGTATTTCATGCCTTCAACGGTGATGCCCTTTGCCAGCAGGGCGATTTCCTTTTCGGTGGGCGTGCCGAACATACGGACACGATAACGCCGAACCCAGCCTGTTTCGGGCAATTCCAGGCGCCGGGCAATCCCGCCGTCATTGGTGAGTAGTAAAAGCCCTTCGGAATCAAAGTCGAGGCGCCCGACCGACATGACCCGTGGCAGATGCTTCGGCAGCCGTTCGAAAACCGTCGGACGACCACGTGGGTCGTTGTTGCTGCAGATCAGGCCCGCAGGTTTGTGATAACGCCACAGCCGTGTCGCCTGAGGTTCTGCGATAGGTTTCCGGTCGACGCGTATGTCACAGGTGTCGGTGACGAGGGTCCCCGGTTCCGAGATTTTCTTGCCATTGACCCAGACCCGGCCGTCCGCAATCCAGCGTTCGGCCTCGCGGCGGGAACAGACCCCGGCGCGGGATAGCCGTTTGGCGATGCGTTCACCTTCTTTTTCGGTCATGCGTAGGCTTCTGCGGCGTTTATGAATGCCTGGAATATAAGGGCGTCTGCCGGGTCGATCGAGAATTCCGGGTGCCATTGTACGCCGAGACAAAAGGCATATTCCGGCGCTTCAATGCCTTCGACCACGCCATCGGGCGCGATGCTGTTGATCGTGACGTTTTTGCCGACATCCTTGACGGCCTGATGGTGGGCGGAATTCACTGAAAGTTGCGTATTCCCGGCGATGCGGTGAAGCAGGGTGCCCTCAGTTACAGCAACGGCGTGTCCGGCTTCGTCTCGCGGGTTTGGTTGTTCATGGGCGAGCGGATTGTCGATTTCGTCCGGGATATGCTGGATCAGCGAGCCGCCGAGAACCACGTTGAGCAATTGCTGGCCGCCACAGATGCCGAGTACCGGCATGTTGCGCTTGAGCGCTCCTTCAGTGACCGCCCACTCGAAATCGGTCCGGGCGGCTTTGACGACAACAGATGGGTGGCGTGCTTCGGCGCCGAACAGGGCCGGGTCGACATCAAAAGCGCCGCCGGTGACGACAAGGCCGGAAATCAGGTTGAGATAGTCATCCACGCGGTCGAGTTCATGCGGCAGCATGACCGATAGCCCCCCCGCATCGGAAACCGCGGAGGAATAGTTTTCACGGATCGCGTACCAGGGAAATTTTGAATAGGTGCCGGGTTCCTCGGAATCGAGGGTGATTCCGATCAGCGGGCGCATAACGGCATACTTTTATCGGCCGGCGCGGTAGGCGCTTTCTTCGCGGAGCCAGTGATCGGCATAATCGACGTCTTTCCAGTCTGCGAACCAGGGTCCGCCGCGAGTATAGTGGATTGCCGATGGTGTGCCACGTTTTGGCTTGTCGTTCCAGCCTTCCAGCCAGTTCCATGTTTCCGGCAATGCGCCGATCAGTTCGTCGTCGAGCCAGCCGAAGCGGTGCAGATATTTTCCGGACTCGCTGTTTGCAAGGTCAGGCGTCAGAACCCGGTTAGCCTCATGACCGCAATTGAACAGGATCATTGATGACCAGTTTTTGCGCGGATACAGCGTTTGTTGCTGGCCGTCCATCTTGTGCCGCTCTGACGGCCGGTGGTCGTGGTGAACGCACATGGCCGCGAAACGATCATCGGCCGAAGCGATAAGATCAGCTATGTCTGCGAGCCACAGAAAATCGCAATCGCAAAACACGGCCCAGCCCCGATAGCCGGACAGATAAGGCACGAAGAACCGCGTATAGGTAAAATCTGTCGAGGCCAGTGGGTCCACGCCCCGCGTATACAGGCCCTGCGCACGCAGGGAATCCTGAATTAACGGCTGGATGTCGAGCGGGCGTGAGGCGTTCCGGATCAGGGATTGCCGGCAGACCTGATAAGCGATGTCTTCTCGCCGGTCGTAGCCCACATAGACCGGGAACGCCGTCGTAGAGACATTCTGTTCACTGCGGAGTGGCCGTGTCATTTCCACGGTGTTTTAATCCTTCAGCGATGCAGACAGGCCATCGAAGGCCTGTGACCACGTACCGTCGGGCATCTGACGGTGAATTTTCGTCTCCGGAAACCAGGGGCTCGCGGCCCCAGTGTTCATCCAGCGGTATTCTGCTGGACGCGGAACGATCACGTCGGACGATTTTTGGCGCGCAGCGCGAAGATGGGTCATGGTGTTACTGACGCCTACGTAACGATCCAGCAGGCCGGAGAGGGCGAGAAGGTCCTCGATGTCTTCATTCAGCGCGGATAGATCGAGGACAGGACGGCCGAGGGCGGCGGTGAAACGGTCCGTCTCGCCCTCCGCGGCGTCCCGTTGAACCACGATGACCGTACCTGGTGCGTCGCGCAGCGCCGACGCAAAAAGAGCGACCGGCGCTTCTTTCAGAAGCGCCTGGCGCATGTTGGGTGTCCCGGCACGCCACGTCACGCCGACCCATGGGGGCGGACCGAATGCGGTGAGTTTTGAGCGAAGAATCTCTTCGCGTTCCGTGAGTACTGGAATCTCGTAGGGGACGGGCGTCGGGTCAACATCTTCGCTGCCCAGCAAGAATGGCAGGTCGCCGGATGATACGACAAGGTCGCCGTCGGCCGGGGTTTCTGCCGGCACTATTTCGTCGGCGATCCCTGCCCGCCGCAGCATGTCGGCAATCCTGGGGTCGGGCTGGAAGGTTACACGTGCGCCGCGCGCTTTCAGCGCCGGGATGTAACGCGCAAAGAAAACCTGGTCCCCCAGGCCCTGGTCGGCGATGACGGTCACGCGTGTCCCATCAAGGTCTGATGCGAAAGGAGCCCGATCGATGTGTGATGCAATGGCGAGAACGCTCGTCCGCCGGAGAAAGTGTTTCCAGCCATTGGCGAATTGACCGTCCGCCAGAAGGTTATTTGCCAGTCCGGCATGGGCATCGACATGATCGGGGTCGATCTCCAATGCGCGTTGATACTTCTGCACCGCTTCGTGATTGTCGCCCCGATGGCTGACCGCATTGCCGACATTGCACAGCAGATCAGGGTCGTTCGGGGTATTGTCGAGGGCGCCCTGATAAAGGGTAAGGGCTTCGTCCGTCCGAAAGGTTCTGGCCAGGATATTTGCAAGATTCGACGCAAATTCATGGTTGTCCGGTGAAAGGCTTACCGCTCTGCGCAGAAACCCTTCGGCGGTTTCGAGCCGACCACTGCCAGCATGCAGGACAGCGATAGCATTCAGTGTTTCAGGAGTGTCGGGTGCAAGAGTGTCGAGAATCTCGAATTCGTGCAGGGCTCCGTCGGTATCTCCGGCGTCCCGTAAAATCTGGGCAACCGTCCCATGTGCGCTGATATGATTGGGAACAAGTTCGATAACCTGGCGATAGGTTTGCAGCGCCATATCATTGTTGCCCACATCAACATAGGCATTTGCCAAATTGAAATACGCGGACGGGTTTTCAGACGCCAGCGAGATGGCTTGATGCAATACTTCCACCGCCTGATCCGGACGCCCTGCAGCACGATGTGCCGCGCCAAGGTTGGTCAGTATCTCGCCGTTTGCTGGATCTCCGGCGCGGGCGCGTGTCAGAAATTTGATAGCGTTTTCAGGGTCGTTCTGTCTGAGGCGTATCGCGCCCAGAATATGAAGCGCGTTCGCTTCCTGGGGAAGGCTGCGGAGCACTGATCGGCAATGTTTGTCCGCAGCCTTGAGATTCCCTGTCTGTAAACAATGGACAGCTGATTCAAGTGCCTGTTGCGGTTGTAGTTGCTTGGCCACGATTTAAGTCCCCCGGGGAATCTAACGTAAGATGGTTAATTTACGGATTTAGGGTTGCAAAACCGTAAAGCCCTCCGAATTCGTGCCAAATGCGATCGGGGCCGGGAGCAGTATTGCGGTATGGCCGAAACCTTTCTGTGAGACCTGCTGAAAAGGCCTGAAATCAGCCATTACTGAGGTGATTCAGCCCGATGGAATTTCGCTCCGCAAAAGTATGGCCACGGCCGCATCACGTAGTGCTGTCTTCGGTAGTGCCGTGTGGTGGAGCAAGTTCGATGTATCCGGGCTTGACCGCGGGTTCATGCCTGTCAATTGTGCGTCATGGACGAGGATCATGACATATCCGTTTCTCCCTATATGCGTCTGGCGCTGGAGACGGCGCGAGAGGCGGCTGCAGACGGAGAAGTACCGGTAGGTGCGGTGCTGGTCGATGCCGGGACGGGGGATGTCATCGTGACGGCCGGGAACCGGGTTGAATGCGACAGCGATCCGACCGCACATGCGGAAATGATCGTGATCAGGGAAGCCGCTAACCTCCGAAAAGACGCCCGGTTAAACGGCTGCGACCTGTATGTCACGTTGGAACCATGCCCGATGTGTGCAACGGCAATCTCGTTCGCGCGGATTCGGCGGGTTTATTTCGGGGCATTTGACCCCAAGGGCGGCGGCGTTGAAAACGGCCCCCGGATATTTGACCAGCCGACATGTCATCATCGCCCAGACGTTTACGGCGGCATCGGAGAATCCGACGCCGCCGCGTTACTCAGAGAGTTCTTTGCTGCCCGGCGCTAGCGCCGGGGGTAGTCAATCGAAGTCGGATTCAAAGCCGTATTCTTTCCAGCGTTCCTTGACCTTTTCCATGTCTTCCTTGTGCGGATGCACCGTCGGCGGATAGCGGTTTCCGCCGTACTGGTCTTCCAGATCGAAATCGAGGTTGACTGTCGCGTCGATCAGGACGCGGCACCACTTGCCGGTACCGAACTTCATGGGGTCGCGATCACGCAGCCGTGTTGACGGATCAAGCAGTGAGCCGAACGAGCCCGGGAAGAACACGATATCGTCTTCTGCCGCATTGACGCGATAGGCAAACGCCCAGTCGACGGATGCGTAATCATGGATGTCGATATCGTCGTCGAGCACCCAGATATTCTTGTACCGCAGGTGTGCCGAGTTTGAGCCCCAGATGGCGGCCGCTGCCTGCTTGGCCTGACCGCGATAGGTCTGGTGTAGCTGGATCATCAGCGTGGTGCCGTTATTCGCCGCCGGGCAATGCACGTCGGTTACGCCGGGAACACCCGCACGTTCCAGTACGTTCCACGCTACACCGGCGCGCTGTACCGAACTGGTAACCGAGTTTTCGTTCAGCATTTTCGGCAGAGTGCCTTCCAGCGTGCCGCGATGGATCGAGTCGTTCCGGTAGCTGATCGTCGTGACCTTGGTGACGTGCTTCGGTCCCTGATCACCACCGAAATACCCGGTGTATTCGCCGAACGGGCCTTCCATTTCGAAGGTCGCCGGATCGGAATCGATAAACCCTTCAATGACCATTTCGGCATTCGCCGGTACCATGATGTCGCTGGTCTCGCACTTGATCAGTTCCATCGGCTTGCCGCGCATTGCACCCATGACCTCATATTCCGACACGCCGGTCGGGATCGGGGCGGAAGCACAATAGGGCAGGGACGGTTCAAAACCGTAAACGTGGGCAACCGGCATTTTCATGCCGCGGTCGGCCCATTTCTGGAAGTGGACGCCCCAGTGCTGGGCGCGCCACAGCAGAACGGGCAGGGTATCTTTCTGACCGAGCATGCCGCGATAAATGCCGATGTTGTGCTGCCCGGTATCGGGGTCCATCGTCACGGTGGCCTGGTAGGTATTAATGTAGCGCCCGCCATCTTCTCGATGCCAGCGCGGCACGGGAACCTTGTAGATATCGATGTCGTCGCCGTTGACGATGTTTTCCTTCACGGCGCCTTCGAATACCTCAACCGGCTCAACCCGCTGCTGCAGGAAATGACGCGTGGCAAGTACGAGGTCTCGCACAGGCGCATCTTTCGGCAGGCCGAGCATCATGGCGACGCGCTTGTAGTTCGAGAGACCGCCGGTAAAGACACGGCGTGAATAGACATCGTCATCGGGGCCATAGCCGCTGATGTTGTTGAACAACAGGGCGGGGCCATGGCCCTGCCCGAACGTTTTCCGGGCAATCGTGCCCAGTTCGCAATCCCAATCGACTTCGACGTCGATTTCCTGCAATTCGCCTTCTTCGCGAAGCGCATCGATCCAGCCGCGTAAATCTTCAAAGGCCCGCGGCACGATCTTGTTGTGCATAGCGCCGAGTTCGTTGGTCGTCATAGGTCAGCTCCCTGATCTTTAAGTCTTGCAATGCGGGATTGCCCCGGACATCGCATTCGTTCACTCGATTGTTCTGCCGCAGTTTTTGCGGCACCCGGTATCCAAGTCAATTGCCGGTCCTTCATATCGCCATGCGTATTGCGCATGACCGGTTGAATTTCGTCAGTCGGACGAAGACAATTTCTGTTTCCATTTCCCGTCAATGCCGAGGGTGTCCCAGCGGGCTTCTACCTTCATCATGTCTTCGCGAGACGGGCGGACGGTCGGCGGGTAGCGGTCGCCGTTTCGTTCCGGCTCGTAATCCAGGTTGATGGTCGCATCGGTGAGGACGCGAGACCACTTGCCGGTACCGAACAAATGAACATTTGCATCACGCCGTCGGACGCTGGGGTCGAGCCCGGCACCCCAATTGGCGGGATAAATGACAATATCGCCTTCTCCGGCAGCCACGCGCCATGCATGCGCCCAGTCAACTGCCTCGTAGTCGTGAACGTCGATATCGGCATCGACCACGGTGACATGCTTGTAGCGCACATGCGACGATGAATCGCCCCAGAGGGCGGCTGCGACCTGCTTGGCCTGACCGCGATAGGTCTGTTCGATCGAGACGTTCAGGTTGACCGCCGCCTGGATGGGGTGGCCGAACACATCCTTCACGCCGGGAACGCCCGCGCTTTCCAGCGCATTCCAGGCCACGGCGGACCGGTGGATCGAGCTCATGATCGGGTTTTCGCCGATGCTGCCGGGGATCGCGCCCTCGACGGTACCGCGATAAATCGGATCGTCCCGATGGGTGATCGCGGTAACGCGGGTTGTGTGCTTCTTCGAGCGTTCCGGCGCATAGAAACCGGTGAATTCGGCGTAAGGGCCTTCCTCGGTGAAGGTCGCAGGATCCGTGGAAATCCAGCCTTCGATCACGATTTCAGCGTTGGCAGGAACCTTGAGCGGGACCGTTTCGCAGTCGATCAGGTCTACGGGCTCACCACGGATG
>CAJQLI010000178.1 GCA_905479125.1 uncultured Alphaproteobacteria bacterium
ATCGGCGCGGTGCCGCCGGTCACTTTGCCGAACGATATGTAAAGAACGAAGACCGACGCCTGAAAAATATTCAGGCCGACCAGTTTTTTGATCAGATTGCCGCGCGCGATGACGATGTACATCCCGGCCATCGCCAGGAAAATGACGATCCAGTAGTTGTATAGTCCGAAAATATCTACCACGGTCCCGGTTTCCTATTCTTCACGCCACGTCGCGAACGTGAAAAACATTGTCATCATTACCGACGCAACGGTGATGCCGACGCCGAGTTCCACCAGAAAGATACCGAGATGCTGTCCGTCTTTCGGATTGGTCAACATGGGGCTGTAGTCGAGATAGTTGACCCCTAGCATGAGGTCGACGACGCCCACGAGGGCATAGAGCAGCAGGCCGCCGGCAATAGCCCCGCGGAGAATCCCGTCGGGCAGAACGCGTTGCGCGGCCTGAACACCGAAGACCATCGAATAAAGAATAAATGAGGCGGCGAAAATAACGCCGGCCTGAAAGCCGCCACCGGGTCCGAAATCTCCGTGGAACTGAACATATAGACCGAACAGAAGGATGAACGGGAAAAGCAGCTTCGTGATAACGCGCAGGATCAGATATTCCCTCATGCTTCGTCCTCGGGGTGAGGGTTCGGGGTCTTCAGACCCCGCCGCCAGCTGCCAAGAAGAAGGATTACGCCTATACCGGCGGTGAAGATGACCGTTACTTCGCCGAGCGTATCGTAACCGCGATAGCTTGCGAGTACCGCGGTGACGACGTTGGGGATGCCGGTGTCCTTCTTCGTATTTTCCAGATAGTAGGTGGCGACATGCCGGTTCGCCGGCGAATTCGGGTCACCATACCGGGCCATGTCGAGGCTGCTGTATATAAGGACCGCTCCCGTCACAATGCAGACGAAGAGAGGCAAAAGAGGCTTATGTGCCGGTTTTTTTTCGATCCGCGTTGTCAAAGCGAGCGTCGCAATAAACAGGACGGTCGATATGCCGGCGCCGACAGCGGCTTCGGTAAATGCGACGTCGACCGCGTCCATGGCAACGAATATAGACGCGGCAAGCAGGCTGTAGATGCCGCTCAGCATCACGACTGCAAGCAGGTTACGTATTACGACAATGCCGATGACAGTTACCGTCATGAGGGCAAGGATAATGATATCAACTGCTTCTGCCATCAATCTCTTCCGTCGGTTTCGGTATTTTGTTCGACCGGAGCCGCGTTATTCATTTTCGGTCGGACGCCGGAGGACCATGCAGCATTTCCGAGCGCGTGGGAGGCAGCCGGGCTCGTGAAAAGCAGGAATAGCAGGATCAAAAACAGCTTGGCGGTTATCAGGGAAAACCCGCCCTGAAGCATCAGGGCGCCGAGTATCATCATCGCGCCCAGAGTATCGGTGATACCGGCTGCATGGCCGCGGGTATAGACATCGGGAAGGCGCAAGACGCCGATCGCACCCACCAGCAGGAAGAACGATCCCCCGATTACCAGTGCCCAGGACAGGACGTCGATCACGGATTCCATCATTTGTCCTGCCCGCTTCGGGCGCTTGGCGGCATGTTGCCGGCGTTGTTTTCAGACCCTGGATCGGAAGTCTTGCCGCCCGCCGGTTCGCCCGGGCCGATAGCAAGATTGCCGTATTTGAAATATTTGAGGAGCGCGATCACGCCGATGAAATTGATCAGGGCATAGACCAGCGCAATATCGAGGAAGTCGGGTCGTCCCATCAGGAAGCCGAGGACCGCGATTATCAGAACGGTCTTGGTCCCGAACATATTCACGGCCAGTATCCGGTCGTAAAGCGTTGGCCCGATAAAAGCGCGGAGCAGGGCGAGAGCCATTGTTGCTAGAATGGCGATGGCGGCGGCGGCAAACATTAGTTCCGTCTCTCCATCTCGCTGACACGGCGATCCATCTCTCCGCCCTCAAGGCCCACGGTGCCATCATGCGACAGGGCGTGAACCAGAATATAGCCGTCTTCATCCACGTCGATGGAAATCGTGCCGGGGGTTAGGGTGATCGAGTTCGCAAAGATCACAATGCCAAGGTCGGTTTTCTGGGTAGCCTTGATGCGGATCATCGTTGGGCTGATCGGGGCGAAGCCGAGCACGCGCTTTGTCACGTCGATATTGGCTTTGACGATTTCAGATAACAGCCACGGCCAGTAAATCAGGGCCTTGAAGGTCAGATGAACCGGTACTGCCTCGTGATCTATCACGTCCATCCGCATGGCGATGAACACGACAAAGCTGCACGAAATAACCCCCAGAATCAGAATGAGCGGCTCGTAAACCCCTGACATCAGTAGCCATGACGCGAATAGAATTAAACCAAGTGATACCGCGTGAACCAACGCGAAGCCCCAATGCCAGTTTTATCGTTACCGCTCTGCTGATGCGAACGGATTTGTTTTCCGAAAAAGCTATTCTAAGCAATTGCGGGTAAATTATAAGGGGGTGGCACGTTTATCAATCAAAACCCCGATTTATCTGTTTGGCGGTTTTGCGGGACTGTTTGCCCGGAACAAGATTGCGGTCGTTGGCGGGGTCCCGATGATTCGGAAAGTCACGGTGGCCGCAAGTGTTTCATCTTATTTCAAAATAAGAAGATTAATAATCGGCGCTAAAAATGTATACGAATTCTCAAAATGCGATGCTATAACCGGTCGTTACCTGTGCTTTTTTGTTGGTGGGGAGAGTCGGCGTTGACCGAAACCGTAGCGATTCCAGACTCGGTAGAATCAACGCGTATCCGCGGCACCGTTAAGTGGTTCAATGTAGTCAGAGGCTACGGATTTGTATCACCCGACGATGAATCGCCGGACGTGTTTTTGCATATGACCGTTTTGCGGCAGGCTGGCTATGAGCAGATTCCGCCTGGCTCGACGATTGAGTGTGTCGCTGTAAAGGGCGCAAAAGGCATGCAATGCCTGGCAATCGATTCTGTCGATACGTCAACGGCAACCGAAGAGGCTGCGATTCTTGCCGCCGGAGCAATGGAAGCTGGAACCGATTACCCAAGTGAAGAGGGTGGCGAGTTCGTCAAGGCGACCGTGAAGTGGTTCAATCCGCATAAAGGCTTTGGTTTTGTGTGCCCGGACGGCACCGACGGTGATGTGTTTGTTCACATGGTGACGCTGCGGCGGGCCGGCCTTAACGGTCTTATCACCGGGCAATCCGTTGAAGTGCGCCTTGCGGACGGCCCGAAAGGCCTTCAGGCAACGGAAGTAAAGGCGACAGACCCGATCTAGGGCGGATGTCCCGTGCTGTGTTGGCTGACCGCCGGATGATTCCTTTCAGACTTTTGACTTCGACAATACTGGAACGTCCGAACCGGAAGGGTTATATCGGCCCTATGAAACGATTGATCAGCCTGCTCGCCATTATTCTGGCGCTCGCCACTTTGCCCACGGGGCATGTTGGCGTCATCGGCCATGGTGGCAATGTTTCTGCTCAGGGAATGGGTAATCTTGTGTCGTTCAGTCGCGAAGGACTGACAGTCCGCTCCGGCGATAAGAACCATAAGTTTTCAGTCGAGCTTGCTTTGAACAGGCGTCAGCACAGTCAGGGCCTGATGTTCAGGCGGCAGATGGCACCGGATGCCGGAATGCTTTTTGTATATCGCCGCGAAGAATCCATGGCGATGTGGATGAAGAACACCTTTATTCCATTGGATATGCTGTTTATTGCGCGCGATGGGACTGTCAGGCGCATAGCCGAGAGAACCGTGCCGATGTCGGAGGAGGTTAT
>CAJQLI010000179.1 GCA_905479125.1 uncultured Alphaproteobacteria bacterium
CTTCGCCATGTTTTTCCCTGTCGGGATCATCAGCATATGCCGATCCAACAATGCTGAAATCGGTACTGAGACCGGCAAGTCCGATCGCCCGGCCGCCATCCATCGCGACACCCGATACCGTGGCGCCTGTCAGGGTAACGGCAATCCCGAGAATAAGCGCCTTGCTCACCGCCGGGTGACGGTAGGCATTGTCCACGCGCAGCCCATCGAAGTCCGGATAGAAGCGGTTGAGGCCAAGTTGACGCGGATTGAACACGGCCCAGAGCAGCCTCAGGGCGATAACCACGGCAACTCCATATCCAAGCCAATCATGCACAAGGCCAAAATCGCCCGACAGGTAAGCAAGCACAGTCAATATGGCCAGCGCCGCATGATAGAAGCGAACTTTGTGCATAAGGCTCATCATCATTTCCCTAACGTTGTCAGGCGCAAACGCCCGGTCAGCGAAAGGTACAACGCAACACACTCACCGGAATTGATCAGGATTAGTTACCGGCCGGTGTTTTGATGAGCCGATCAACCGGGGAGCACGTGTTCCCGGTGAACCCCGCGCAGATCCATCTCGTACTCCAGGCCGACGACCGGCGGGCGAGCATATACCCATGTCAGCCCGGAGGCGGCAGCACCGCGCCCGACGATCTCATCGGCGAGGAACGGGTGCAGATCGTGAACGGTATAGGCGTGGGTGACAGTTGCGTCTCCCCAGCCGACACCAAGCGCCGTCATCCGCTCTTCCATCGCGCCGAGGACGTACTGAGCCTTTTCACGCATCGCGTCCGGCGATGTATCGCCAAGCCGGATGATCCGGTCTTCATACTTGCCGTGTCCTTCAGGTGCTTCCCCTGATCCGGCAATGATAAAGCTGGCAGGCGCCTCCGCAGGCGCTTCCACGGTATAGCTGAAGGCCTGGAAGCTCGGTCCGGGAGGCGCATCAATCTCCGGACACACGTTCGACCGCGCGACCGGGTTTTCTTCATCCTTGTAAATCCCCCAGCGTTCGAGCGTGCCGACATAGACCCGGTTGAAATCGATAAAGCCCTGCTCGGAAAACGGCGCAGGCGAACGCAGTTCGCAGGCACAGAAGGACGTGTAGGGCCGGCCGATGGAATCGAGATGCGCCTCAATTCGCTTGAAACCTTCTTCAAGCGCGACGGGCCGTGAGAACCGGGCACGTTCGATAGCAAACCCCGGCTGCGCCGCAGCACCGCCGGAATACTGGAATGGACCTCGGACGTAGCGGTATCCGCCGGGTTCGAAAATAGCTGTCTCTGCCATGAAGGGGCCTCTGTCTGAATTGAAAATCTTTATGTATGCGCCCAAGGTAACGAGGGCAGCTACGGGGATCAATCGGCGCTATCGTTTTCGCCGTGCTTCCACTTGCGCAATATAAACCGTACTTGCGACGATAATCGTCGCCCCCACGGCGCTCCAGATCGACGGGATCTCGGCGAACAGCACGAACCCGAAGATCGCCGCGTAGATCAGTCGCAGGTTTTCCGCCGGGCCGACAGCGTTTGCTTCGCCCACCGAAAAGGCGCGCATGAAGCAGAAAATGCCGATAGTCGTCAGCCCGCCAATTGCGATCAGCTGGACCCATTCGATACCGACGGGCATCACCCACACATAGGCGGCGGGGCCCGCGAACAGAACAATGCCACCGATATGGTAATAGAACAGAATACGGGCTGTCGGCTCTGTCGAGGATAGCTTGCGGATCAATACGTTTGCGACCGCGAAGGTCATCGCCGATGCGACCGCCACCAGCGCAAACGGATCAATCGCTTCGCTGCCGGGCCGCACAAGCACCAGCACACCGATGAACCCCACCACTGTCGCCGCCCAGCGCCTGCCACTGACGACTTCGGACAGGATGAACACTGCGGCAACCGTCGTGAAGAGCGGTTTGGAGAACATGAAGGCCGTTGCATCGGCAAGCGGCATGTGAATCACCGTGATGAAAATGCCGAGCTGCGCGATAAACGCGAGCCCCATCCGCAACACGTGGAGCGGAAACCGCCGGGTCCCAAGGTTGTGGCGCCCGAGCCGGATAAAAAACGGGATCAGGAATACGAAACCACAGGCATATCGAAAGAACGAAATCTCGATCGGATGGTAGCGTCCGCCCAGGGATTTCACAAAAACATCGACCACTGAAAACAGAAACGCACCGATACTCAGCAGCAGAATGCCCTGCAGATTGCCGGGCAGCCGCGACCAGAACGCGAAACGGGGAGCATCAGGGGTGGAAGAACTCATCCCCTGTCTTGAACGGGATCAGGGCCGGACACAAGCGGCTGGTGTGCAGGGCCGCCCCCTATTTCCGCATACTCGTTCTGCCCTGTTGCAGCTCAATGCCGAGAACTTCGAGCGCATCCTGGATCGGAATGAAGAAATTGAGCGCCTGCGCACGGTCGTCTGAATATTTTGAAACCGTCAACCCGACAACATTGCCGCGCGCGTCCAGCAGCGGACCACCGCTATTCCCTTCCGAAACCGGAACATCCGCCTGTATGCGGCGGATTCCACTGCTTGGGTCCATCCTGATTGCGCTGACGACACCCTTGGTAATGGTCGCCTGCAATATTTCGCTCATCGGACTACCGACGGCATAAACCTCTTCCAGTCGACCGACCATGTTGTCGCGGATTGGCAGAACACTCCGCGCACGGATCGGAATTTGCACAAGTGCGACGTCATTCATCGCGTCCCGTCGCAAAACCTTTCCGGTAACTTCCAGACCATTGGCAAACACCACCTGAACGTTTTCAGCCGAACCGACAACATGTTGATTTGTCAGAAGATAACCGGACTGCCCGATGAGAAACCCTGATCCATGCCCACCACCGATACGGATCGTCACGACAGCTGACAATACCTGGCCCACATTTCGTTTGATCGGGAGGGGAGAGAGAGGGACACGCGGCAATAGAATTGGCGCTGAAGCCTGCTCTTCACTGTCCGTTGTGCCGAACACTTCTGCTGCCGCCGACGTATTTTTTGCCAGCAGGTCGCGGAATTCTTTTACCTCTGCAAGATTTCCCGCCGCCGTTGCGAACGCGCCGTTGAACGCAAGATTTATCCCTTCCTTCTTGGCATCAATCTGCTCGTATCGAGCGCTGGTTCTGAAGCGGGCAACGGTTTGATCAGCGAGACTCGAAAACACGGACCATTCGACAGTAATGAAGAACTCACCGCTATACAGGTCCAGCACCCGACCGTTCCAGCCATCGAACCATTCGCACAGGTTTCCACGTATATCGACGATACGGCCGCCGATCAGATATTCGGCCGAATGCGCCCCGGCAGCCTGTTTGAACAGGTCACGGGAATCACCCACGACGTTGAAACCGCGCTCGCTCAGAACATCAAAAAAAATTGTACCGAATTCGGATTCCCAATTCCCGAATTCCCGCGAGCCGCTTCCCCATTCCAGAGTCTCGGTCTGTTGATGGCCGTAATTACACAAACGACGCCCGATAGAGATCGTCTTGCGCGGGAAATGCGCAATCGTCGTGCCCTGCCGGACGCCAACAACTACGCGACCGAGCGCGATGCTCGCCTGGTCGGTCGAAGGTGTCGATATCCGCAACGTCTGTGCCGGCGCGACTGTCGGGACCGCCATCTTCGGCCCGGTGCGACAGCCAAACACCAAAAGCAGCGCCATCAACAGAAGTCCCGTCGAAGCCCGTTTTCTGGAGACAAAGGTCAGCATCAAATTCCTCCATTGGTCACTACGGTCCCGCCACCTCCGGAACGAAATACAACCTAAAGTAATTATTTTTTCGAATATACACTTAAAAATACAAGCCGGGCATCGTTCCCCGGTGGCTCAAATGTCACTCTGTTGCTGAAACCGGATAAGGAAACAGACCTGCGAATG
>CAJQLI010000180.1 GCA_905479125.1 uncultured Alphaproteobacteria bacterium
TCGCCTTGCCAGTCTGACCGGAATCGACGTTATATCGGACTTTCGCAGCGCCGATGTCGCAGGTGGCGGCCAGGGCGCCCCGTTGGCACCGCTATACCATCGCGCCTTGTGCAGCAGGCTTGGCGGCGGGAGTAACGGCCCGGTTGTTGTCCTGAATATCGGTGGCATTTCGAACGTCACCTGGATCGCCGGCGCAGATACAGATGCAGATGCAGATGCAGATCCGGTCGCGTTCGATACAGGCCCCGGCAATGCCCTGATGGATGACTGGGTCGCGAGCACTACCGACCTGACCTGCGATCTGGACGGTCAGGTCAGCGCCAGGGGCCGGGTCGACAGCACTACCCTTTCCCGTCTGCTCGATAATCCGTATTTCGACGCGCCGCCGCCCAAATCCCTCGACCGGCTGGATTTTTCGATCGACGCGGTCCGCCACCTGTCGACCGAAGACGGAGCCGCAACACTGGCACGGTTCACCTGCGAAACCATTGCATCAAACCTGAGACACCTGCCCGCGCCTCCGAGCCGGATTCTCGTCACCGGCGGCGGGCGCCGGAACCCGACCCTGATGGCGGGGCTTTCAGAACTGACGGGGCTGGCTGTCGAACCGGTCGAGGCTGTCGGATGGGATGGTGATGCTATTGAGGCGCAGGCATTCGCCTTCCTCGCCGTTAGGTCGCTCCGCGGTCTACCATTAAGCGTGCCGTCGACCACCGGCGTGCCGATACCGACGACCGGCGGGCAATTGCACCACGCTGCCTGAATTTTCTGAAACTAGTGACGCTGGGGCAGGTCGAGAAAGGCGTAGCGGTCGCCACTGGTCACCCGCAGGGTGATCACATCGTCCTCACGCAGAACCGTGTAGCGAACTTCGGCGCCTGCCTCTCCTGCGGCCCACAGGGCCCGGTACATGTCCGGCAGGTTATCAACCGGCACGCCCTCGACCGACAGGATCGCATCGGCAGGTTTGAAGCCCGCCCGGTCGCCCGGGCCATCCGATGTCACACCGGTGACATATAACCTGTTTTCCGCTTCCGTGACGTGCACCCCGACCCACGGGCGCGGCGTCCGGGACACACGCCCGGTGCTGACCATGTCGTCAAAGATCGGGAACAGTTCATCAATCGGCACAAACATATTCCCGGGCCGGCTGTCACCGTCCTCGCCGAGCGGCTCTTCAAGATACAGGGAACCGACGCCGGCAAGTGCACCGTCCGGCCCGATCAGCGCCGCCCCACCCCAATAGGGATGCAGCGGCGTCGTGAAGACGGCGTTATCGAGCATGTATTCCCACGACCCGGCGAATTCCTGGCGCGCCACGACGTTGGCGGCAATTGCCTGCGAGTAGCCGCCATAGCCGGATACGACCACCGGATCACCTGCGACCAGCGTCCGAGCGGATCCCAGCGCCATTGGCGCCAAATCCAGATCATCAACGGCGCGCACCATGCCGAGACCCGATTCATGATCATAGGCAATCGCCTCCCCCACCACGGGTTCGGTGCGGCCAAGGATCGAAATGGTCACATCCCGCGCCTCGACGATGATATAGCCGACGGTAAGGATCAATCCGTTCTCGTCTATGACAATCCCGGCACCTTCGCGCTCCGGCCCGAGGGTGGACGCGGTTGCACAGTGTTCGTCCACATCGGCATGCAGACGTACAATGGCCGTAAATGCGGGGTCGAGGTCATAGGAAAGCGCTTCCCGGTCAGGCCGTGGCGCCGTCGCCAGAGCCGGATGAAGCAATTCCATCAATCCGGCGGGCCGATGCCCATTGGCCATCGGTATACCGACCATCAGGACTCCTCGGCGGCTTTGGCATCCGCTGCACCAGCGACCCGCTGGGCCAGAGACGCCGCCATGAACGGATCCAGATCGCCATCTAGCACTGCCTGCGAGTTCGAAGTCTCAACCTCGGTGCGCAGGTCCTTCACCATCTGGTAGGGGTGCAGAACGTAGGAACGTATCTGGTGTCCCCAGCCGATATCTGTTTTTGAATCCTGCTCGGCCTGGGCTGCTTCCTCGCGCCGCCGCAATTCGGCTTCGTAAAGGCGCGCGCGCAACATCCGCATTGCCTCGGCACGGTTTCGATGCTGCGACCGGTCGCTCTGGCAGGCGACAACGATACCCGACGGAATATGGGTAATCCGGATCGCACTGTCGGTGGTATTGACGTGCTGACCGCCCGCCCCCTGAGACCGGTAGGTGTCGACCCGCAGGTCGCTGGGGTCTACCTCGATATCTATCTCATCATCGATTTCGGGATACACCCAGACGGATGCAAAACTGGTATGTCGCCGTGCGCTGGAATCATAGGGCGAAATGCGGACAAGCCGGTGCACACCGCTTTCGGTTTTCAGCCAGCCATAAGCGTTGTGTCCCTGCACGCGGATGGAGGCGGACTTGATGCCCGCTTCCTCTCCCGGGCTCTCATCCATCAGTTCAACCTTGTAGCCATGTGCTTCGGCCCAGCGGCTATACATGCGGTAAAGCATCTGCGCCCAGTCCTGGCTCTCCGTCCCGCCGGCACCCGCATTCACTTCCAGGAAACAGTCATTCGCATCGGCTTCACCCGACAGAAGCGTTTCCAGTTCCTGGGTGGCCGCCTGTTTCTGGAGGCGGACAAGCGTCTCACCGGCCTCGGCGATGATTTCTGCATCATCCTCGGCCTCTCCCATTTCGATCAGCTCAACGCTGTCCCGAAGCTCCTGCTCGAGGTTGGTGAAGTCTTCAATCGATTTTTCCAGGTGACCGCGTTCGCGCATAACCTTCTGCGCCCGCGTCTGATCGTTCCAAAGATCGGGATCTTCGGCTTCCGCGTTCAGTTCATCCAGTCTTCTGGCTGCCTGAACAGGGTCAAAGATGCCTCCTCAGCAGTACCAGCGACTGCTCGATCTTGTCGGCCAAAGCCTGCATTTCCGCCCGCATAATAGCTCCTGTTGGATAGCATTCCGAAAACGGCGACGGGCCAATCACCCCATATGCTCTCTCCTCTGGGGCAAAGCATAAATCTGTGCGTCCGTCGCGACACTTGGTAAGTGCCGGACATCGCCGCAGCCGTCAATACAGATCGCGCAGTTTGCGTCCCGGTGCGGGCTGTCCGCCCACCGGCTGAACTCTGGCACCACTGCCGTCGAGGACCTGTCCCCGACGCGTCGGCACTGTGCCGGGCAGGAATGCCTCCAGGATAGCGCCTCGCGCACCGGCACGTGGCGGGCGGCCCGTCGCCGGATCTACCCGCACCAGGCGAATCCAGG
>CAJQLI010000181.1 GCA_905479125.1 uncultured Alphaproteobacteria bacterium
CGGACAAGTACAAAACTTTCGCGGTCATCGACATCAGGGTCGAATTCCATTCGGCTGGTCATTTTCGATATCACCGACGGATACCCTCACCCACTGTTCAACGAGCGGGTATTCTGCGGTCTCGGCACCGGGCTCGGCGAAACGGGCGCACTGCCGCAAGAGGCAATGGACCGCGCCCTCGCCGCCATCATGCGTTTTTCGCAGCTTGCGGTGAGTAACGGGGTCGACCGTCTGGAAGCATTTGCGACATCGGCAGTCCGCGATGCGACGAATGGCGGCGAGTTGCTCACGGCCATCCAATCCATGACCGGTTGCCCGATCAAAGTTCTCGACGGACAGGAAGAAGCTCTTCTTTCTGCCCAGGCCCTGCAACACGGACTTCACGTGGAAGACGGAATTATCGCGGACCTTGGCGGTGGCAGTCTCGAACTGGCGGCACTTCACCACGGCGAGGTGAAGCAGATGATATCGCTGCCGCTCGGCACGATGCGTCTTCAGGCAAAGATGTCCGGCGACATGGCGAAAATGAAGAAGGAAATCTGCGCCACGCTCGACGAAATCGACTGGCTTGGCAAATACGCCGGCAAAACCCTGTTTCCGATCGGCGGTGCGTGGCGGGCGTTTGCCCGACTGAAGATCAAGGAAAGCGGGTACCCGCTGGATATTATCCATGGGTATACCGTTCCGGTGGACTCGGCCGTCGAAACAGCAACATTGCTGATGGATCTGCCCAAGAAATCTCTCGCGGATCTCGAAAATGTCGTACGCCAACGTCGCATGTCCATGCCGCTGACCGGGTTACTGCTGAATGAACTGACAGACCGCACGAAACCGGCAACGGTGACATTTTCTGCAGTCGGCGTACGCGAAGGCTATGTATACGGACATATGCCGCGTGACCAGATTGCAGACGACCCACTAGCCGCAGCGACGTCAGCATTTGCTGAGCGGGAAAGCAGGTTCAACAAGACAGATGAAGCGCTTCTGCAGTGGCTGTCTCCGGTATTATCGGTGGAGAACCGCCGCCGACGCCGTCTTCAACTTGCGGTCTGTGCGTTGTCGGACATCGCCTGGCGCGATCATCCGGACTATCGCGCCTCGTTCGCATTCGACCGCACGATCGAATATCCGTTCTTCGGGATCGATCACATGGAGCGCGCCTTTATCGCGCTCACCATCTATCTCCGCTACGGCGGGAAGCCCTCGGACAAGCGTGTCTCCCATATCGGCAGCCTGCTCTCCAAACGGGCGATCCGGCGGGCGGAAACCCTTGGTTTCGGTTTACGCCTCGCCTACCGGATATCAGGCGGCAACCCCGGATTGCTGGAACAGTCCCGGCTGGAGATCAAGGACGATCAATTGTCATTGATCCTGCCTGGTGGCGGCGCAGCGCCGATGCATGAGCGGGTTGCACGCAGTTTCGAGCGCCTCTGCCAGGCCCGCAAAATTAAAATGGGCCCAATCACAGAAGCGAAGTAGCCCGCAACAGGAAAAACAGCCCCCGCGTCAGTTCTGGCTAAAGCATCTGCAGGCCAGAAATCTGACAACAATCAGACGCTATTGGCTGGACGGTTCGTCTCAATCAGGCTTATCTGAGGGTGGATCTACCGAGGAGACTTCTCATGGGAAACCTGGACGCGCGCCGTGTAACGGAAAACGCCCTCCCCGTAATCGATGTTTCAGGACTACGAAGCCCCGACCCGGTCGACCGCATCGCGGTCGGTAAGGAAATCCGGGCCGCCTGCCTGGACCTGGGCTTCATGTATATCGTCGGACATGGTGTTTCGCCGGAATTGCGGGCAGCTGTATTTGATCAGGCTGCCGCATTCTTCGCCCTTCCGGAAGAACGCAAAATGGCAATCGACATGAAAAACTCCGTCGGGAATGCGGGGTATGAGCCCATGAGCACGCAGACGCTCGAAACCGGCGCGCCACCGGACCTGAAGGAAGGTTTATACATCGGCGAAGAACTGGCCCTGGACCACCCGCGCGTTGTGGCCGGCGGTTTCAATCTTGGCCCCAACCAATGGCCGGATGGCCTGCCCGGTTTTCGCGACACGATGAACACCTACGTCGACGAAATGATGGAACTCGGCAAGATACTCATGCGCGGCGTCGCGCTGTCGTTGAAACTGGAAGAAACGTTTTTCGACGATTACTGCACCGACCCGCTAATCGGTTTGCGCCCCCTTCACTATCCTCCCCAGCCCGCGAACGCGCATCCTGACGAAAAAGGTTGCGGTGCGCACACGGATTTCGGCGGCATCACGATGCTCATGCAGGACGATCTTGGCGGCCTCCAGGTGATGGGCGCAGATAACGAATGGATTCATGCGCCGCCGATGGCGGATTCATACATCGTCAACCTGGGTGACATGATCGCCCGCTGGACCAATGACAAATACCGCTCAACCCTGCACCGGGTCGTCAATTTCTCCGGCAAGGAGCGCTATTCAATCCCATTTTTTTACAGCGGCAGGCTGGATCACGAGGTCGCCGCCTTGCCGGGATGTCTGGAGCCGGGGGAAACACCGCGTTATCCGCCGACCACCGTCGAAGCGCATATGCGCGAAATGTACGCCCGAACCTATCTTTGACCGTCCACTTTCCGAACGCAGATAATGACCGACGCCACCCTCCCCGACCTAGACCATGCGGTCTTTATCCGCCGGTCAATCGAATTGGCTGCAGCATCGCGCGCCGCCGGTAATCACCCGTTTGCCGCCCTCCTGGTCGGACCGGACGGTGAAGTGCTGATGGAACAGTTCAATACATTTGGCGAAAAGGGCGACAGTACGGGCCATGCCGAACGTGTCCTGATGACGCGGGCCTCGGTCACATACCCGGTCGAATTTCTGCGTGGCTGTACCATGTATACCAGTGCCGAACCCTGCGCGATGTGTGCCGGATCGGTATACTGGGCCGGGGTCGGGCGCGTGGTGCATGGTATATCCGAGCACGACCTGAAAGAGATGATCGGCCCCAACCCGGAAAACCTGACGATGGACTTACCCTGCCGCACCATCTTCGCAGCGGGCCAGCGGCGAGTGGAAGTTATCGGACCGCTACTGTCCGAAGAATCCGCCGTCGTCCACAAGGATTTCTGGTAGCACCGGGGCGCAGCACGCCTGATTTCCCCGGGCAATGACAGCGCTTAAGCTGCTTCGAGGTCCCGAACCGCTTCCACAAGCATTTTCGCCAGCAGCGCCGCATTAGCCACCATCGGTGCATGCCCCGTATCGATACTGCGGATTACGGCACCCGGCACAAGTTGCTGCATCCGGCGCTGGACAAACGGGACGACCGAACGGTCTTTAAGCGCTTCGATGTAAATCCGTGGCACAGCACCAAACCGATCCGCGGTGATATGGGGCGTACCATCACGTGCGGCGTTGCTCTGCGGCGTCAGCATCGCGGCGGCACGGGCAGCGGCGGCGGGTTCTCCGTCATGAAAGAAAATCTCTACTGCTGCCGCTTCCGGCACGGCAGACACTCCTTCGAGATGTTCAAGATGGGGCCAGATACCGACGGCCGAAGGCTCTTCCGCCTTGCAGGACTCCACAACATCGGCAAAACGCGTTCCATCCGGCACCATTATGCCGGCGACATAAACGATACCCGCGATACGATCGGGCAGATTTTCTGCAATCTGGGACGCAGCAAGCCCCCCACCACTATGGGCCACGACGACGACCGGCTTGTTGATTTCAGCAATCAGGTCTTCAAGAAACGCGATCTGGTCCCGGAAGGTTACCGTCGCACGATTCGCCAAATCCGGTGCGCTCCCCGGCAGGTCGACGGCGTGACAGTTATGCCCTGCTGCGGTCAGTTGCGGCACGATATCCACCCAGACCCAGCCACCCTGCCAGGCGCCGTGAATCAGCACAATTTCGGTCATATTGTTCCCCGGTTCAGCGGGAGAAGCTTTGCGGATCAGAATCGACCCCCGCCGTTGCGCCCCTGCCCGCGGCAGCGTCTTCCAGCACCTTGATCATTTCCTCCGCCTGGCGGCGCCGACTGAAGCGGCCCGATGCCGCCGCCCCGTTCCGCCCCAGCATTTCAAGCAAGCGCGGTTTTTCGGCAAGCCGCGCCGCCACATGCGCCAGACGGTCCGGCTGTTCAGCTGGCGCCCATACGCCTGACCGCGTCGACAGGACAATATCACTGGCGACACCCTGCGGCGCGACCAGCAGGGTCGGCAACTCCATCGCCATTGCTTCGAATATCTTTGACGGTATCACTTCGCTGAAAACCACTGAATCACGCAGGTGTACCAGCGCAACGTCGCAGACGCTCCAGATGGCGGGCACTTTCTCCCGCGGCTGTGATTCGATGAACCGGACGTTCTCGAGGCCCTTTTCAGCCGCCAGGCTGATCAGGTCGTCCCGCTCCGCGCCATCACCGACGAATAGAAACATGACGCGATCATTGTCCCGCAGGCGCGCGGCCGCTTCCAACACATTGGACAGACCATGCGCCATGCCATGGGTGCCGATATACCCGATGACGAACTTATCCTTCAGCCCCCATTCCGCCGCCAGCGCTTTATCTCGCGGCGTTTTCCGGAACCGGTCGATATCAACGCCATTGATCACGATTGAGATCTTATCGCCCTCGATACCGCGGCCTATCAGGTTTTCCTTGAACTTCGGGGTCAACGCGACGATTGCCGCGGAACGCCGATACAGAAAAAGTTCCAGACGCTCAAACATCCGGATCATCAGGCTCGGCTCCATCGCGCCGACGGCGATGATCGATGCCGGCCAGATATCGCCGAGTTCAAAAACAAACGGGCGCCGCCGGCAGAGCCCGACGGCCCATCCCGCCACCGCGGTGAAAAACTGCGGTGACGTTGCGACAACGACGTCGGGGCGCTTCTGAAAAAGGCTCGCGACGAAGCCCGTAATCATAAAACTCAGGAAATCGAGCATCCTGAGAACCACACCCTCATTGGCGGAAATAAACGTCTTCACGCGGACCACCCTGATCCCGTCCATGACCCCGGTCTGGTACCATTTATTGGCATACCCTTCGTGCAGCCGGCCCTTCGGGAAATTGGGCGCACAGGTGATGACGGTCACGTCATGCCCCCAGTCGGCCCAGAACTTCGCACGCTCGTGCACGCGGTTTGCCGCCGCATTCGTCTCGGGCGGATAATTTTCAGTCAGGAACAGTATTTTCATGATCTGGAATTGTCAGACTTCAAAAGAAAACGCCGGGTTCCAGACACTGGAGGGCGAATTGTTGCCGGCATTTCTGGTCGGTGCTGCTTCACGGATCGGGTCGCCGCATGTTGTCATTACCGGGAGGCTGAACAACAACCGCACCGTTCCTCAGCATAAACCAATAGAGCGCGATTGGGCCAATAATTGCGAATCCGGTGAAACGTCTCATGTCCCACTGGCCGTCTTCGCCGAAGAGGCTTCGACACCACCCTACCCCTGAACAACGTCAACGATTTTATGGACAAGTGGGCTGAATGCCTACACGTCCTGAATGAAGCGGTATTGTCAGATCATGGCTTGAACGGGCTGGGGAGAGTCCCAGTATGGAATACTCTCCGCCGGGACAGGCCTGCTGTAGAAAAAGCCCTGGGCTTCTTCGCACCCCATGTTTTTGAGGCACTCGGCCTGTTCTTCCGTCTCTATGCACTCGGCGACAACCCGCAGGTTCATGCGGCGCCCAAGGTCGACAATCGATTCCGCAATTGCCGCGTCTACCCTATTCGTGCAGATGTTGCTGACGAACGAACCATCGATCTTGATACTGTCTACCGGCAACCGTTTCAATATAGACAGCGATGAATACCCGGTTCCAAAATCATCCAGCGCGACCCGTATACCCTGCCGGCGGATGGTCGCAAGGGTCAGGGCTGATTGTTCGAGGTCATCGATGACCGCGCTCTCCGTGATTTCGATAATCAGCCGATCCGGTGATATTCCGGCAGCCGACAAAATGTCGGCCAAATTCCGGGCAAGATCGGGCTGTCGGAGTTCTCTTGCCGAGATATTGATGGAAACCGGCACGTCCGGCGGCAGATCGGCGATTTGCTCGCAGGCGGTGCGCGCGACCCACTTCCCGATCTCAACGATGGCACCGGTGTCTTCGGCAACCCCCATGAACTCCCCCGGACCGACCAGCCCGAAGGACGGTCTCTCCCAGCGGATCAATGCCTCGAACCCGGTCGTTTCACCATCCGTCAGGCGAATTTGAGGCTGGTAGTGAAGCCGGAAACCACCATGCTTGATGGCGTCTTTCAGATCGGCCTCGCACCGATGACGAGACTCAACCGCTTCCAGCATATTCGCATCGAAATATTCGTACCTGTCGCCGCCATCCCGCTTGCACCTGTACAGGGCGAGGTCCGCATTCTTGAGACATTGCTCGGCGGTACAACCGTCGCTCATCGCGATCCCGACACTCAAACCGAGATCTACCAACTCGCCGTTGATCACCCATGGTTCCCTGACGACCTCCAGGATATGCCCGGCCACCGACGCGGCACCATGGGGCGACTTGAGATTGTTCAGGGCGACTGTGAATTCATCCCCCCCGAGGCGGGCGGCGAAGTCTGATTCACGTATGCAGGATTTCAGTTTTCCAGCAAAAATCCTGAGAACGTCATCACCCGCCTGATGACCATAGGTGTCATTCACGGCCTTGAATCGGTCCAGATCAATATACAACACTGCAACCTGCGTTTCGTTGCGCTGGTTAATCGCGAGCGCGCTCGGCAAAAGCTCCATAAACGCGGCGCGGTTCAGAAGCGTCGTCAACGGATCCTTCTGCGCCAGGTCCCGCACCATTGTCTCGGCCTGTCGCCGTTCCGTGATATCCATCACCGTGACGATGATCGTTTCTGTCTCACCAGTTACGTCGAGCATGGGACACCCCGAGATAACCAGATCACGGTATTCAGTCTTCTCCGTTGTCGCGAATCTGGATTCGAAACTCGATGCCAGGCCGGTTGCCCAGACTGCAACTTCTCGTCGCGCGCGCCTTTGGTCCGGCTCTGCGAAACGGGAAACGAAATCCAGATCAGTTAGAGCCTCCTCGGTTTTGAAACCAAGCAGTCGGCACATCTGTGCATTCGCGTGAATCGACTGACCATCAGGCTGGATATGCCACACACCAACAGTGCAGGCCTCCGCGATCGCCTCTTCGCCCGATCGGTCTGTTTCCACAATATGGCAACTGCTGTCGTCACGATTTGGCGGCTTCGCCAGATGTTCTGCCAGCTTGATCACGTTCGCCGCTTCGGCATCCCTGCGGGCGTTAGTTTCCGCCATTCTCTGATTGGTCGCCTGTAGATCATTGACGCTGCTCTTCAAGCTCTGACTGTGCACGCGGCGTTCCATCGAATATCTGATCGTGCGATCCAGAATTTTGCTGTCGATAATATCTTTCGGCAGAAAATCTGCAGCCCCGGAGGTCATCACCGAATGGTCCAGTTCGCGGCCCGCATTTCCGGTGAGTAAAATTACCGGTGGCTGAATCCGATCACCTATTTCGCCAACCAGATCAAGGCCGTTACCATCGGGGAGATTGTGATCGACAAACACGACATCAAAAGAATCCGGCCAGTTGTCCTTCCCCCCTAAAACTGGGCCATTATTT
>CAJQLI010000182.1 GCA_905479125.1 uncultured Alphaproteobacteria bacterium
GTTGTCAAAATTCTGTCAAAAGACCTTTTGCACAAGACTGAGGCCGGGGGCGTCCGCCTTGATGTGTCACCGGAAGATGCAGTGCAGGCCTGCATCGATATAAAGGCGGCGGCGAATGCAGCCGGGGTCACGGACTTTCAGGGCTTCGTGATCCAGGAACAGATCAAGGATGCCACCGAGATAATCCTGGGGTTTCGGCGCGATCCGGTACTCGGCCCTGCCATTCTGCTCGGCGCTGGCGGCACGCTTGCCGAACTTCATGAGGATTTCGACATCTGCCTGCTGCCAACAACGGCCGCCGAAATTGCCGAAAGTATCGAACGCCTGAAAATCGCGACCGTCCTGAACGGTTATCGCGGGCGGCCTGCCGCCGATATCGAAGCTCTCATCCAGGCCGTGCTCGGTTTTTCGCAGATGTGCCTTGCACTCGGCGACCGGCTTCAGGACGCGGAGATAAATCCGTTATTCGTCAGGGCGGAAGGACGAGGCGTGGCCGCGGCAGACGGGGTCGTGGTTTTCAGGAAGTAACCGGTTTTTCAAATTCGGCGACCAGACACATGCCGAATTTTTTCTTCAGGTAGGTATCGAGCCATTTCGGAATTCCAGGCAGGATCTTTTTTTCATACTGGGTCACGCTGAATCGGGTTGGTTTTAACCCCGCCGCCTCGATACAGGCGCCCATTTCTTTTGCCGAAAAATACCGATGAAAATACCCGTCTGTGTAGAGGTCCTGTACGCCGTTAATCGTATATCCACGGAACATATAACCCTTGAAGATCAGCCAATAGAAACCGTGTAAATAATAGACGATGCTGTTTCGGTAATAGACCATGATCAGGCTGCGCCCACTCGGTTTGAGGACCCTGTTAACTTCCTTCAGGGCATTCTCGAACGTCTCGGTGTGATGCAGTACGCCCCAGGAAAAGACGAAATCGAATTTGTCGGATTCGATTGGCAATTTCTCGACATCGCACCGGATCACATCAACATCGAGTTTCTGCACCTTGGCATTCTCGTGTGTCAGATCAACTGCGGTCTGTGTGAGATCGACGGCCGTCACCGACGCTCCCTGTTTTGCGATCCTTGTCGCCAATGCGCCGGAGCCACAGCCGATATCAAGCACATCAAGGCCATCGAACTGCGACCAGTCGAGCCTGTTCCTCATGAACGGGCTTTGAACAATTATTTGATTCTCAATCGCCGTCAGTTCTTCCGAGGACCGGGGCAAGCGTTCTTCTGCCTCCCAGTCGGCATAGGTCATGGGTTTCGTTTCCCACCACAACCTGTTTCGCTGTTGGCCGACAACGGTCTGGCCTTCTGCCTGCTCCCGCGTCGATAGAAACGGGTTTTCAGGATCGGTCTTCTCACCTTCGCCGCGTTCAGGTGTTGCCGGTTTCTGCGTCACTCCGTTGCCTCTTCGCCTGTAAGAAAATCGGGACGGTCAACCGCCACGTTCATAGCGGAAGCCATGATCAATACTACATGAATCGGCAATCGAAAAATTGCTCTAAAGGAACCAACGGAATTCCCGGCAGACCGATATGCCTGCGCAGCCTGGAGACAGATGATCGCCGCACGCATTATACCAACGGAGCGTGGAAACCTGCTGTGCCCCCGAAGCGCCGGAAGGTGGCGATACAAAATCCGCACCGCTGCCCGCCGTCTCTGTTCCACCTGACTGGTAATACTGTTCGGGGTGACGTGATACCGGGTAAGAGCTTCGGCAAATACATGGTGCCTCATGTCGGGCCTGCTTATCGCCGCCAGCCAGAGTTCATAGTCCTGCCCGGCACGCAGGGAGGGGTCGAAACCGCCAGCATCCAACAAAAGCTGCCGGCTGGCGACAACCGTTGAGGTCGCGATATAACCGCGGAGGAAGTAATCGACGAACGGGTCAGGCCGCCGGTTAAAGTTGCGCGCGCACTCTATATAGCTCGAGTTCTCGCCATCGGCCCGCAAGTAATCATGCGACACCAGGTCCGCGGAAGATGTTTTCATCGTCGCCAGACTGCGGGAAAGTTTCTCCGGCAACCATTCATCGTCGGCATCGAGAAATGCGACCAGCCGGCTGTCAGATGCGAGCAGCCCCCGGTTCCGGGCGGCACCGGCACCAAGATTTTTCTGTTCAATCAGATGGAACGCGCAGGGTGTTTCTCGGCGGACATACGCGTTTACGATTTCCCGGGTCCGGTCCCGAGAACCGTCATCGATCACAATCACCTCGGCCGGAAGAACCGTTTGCGCCAGAACGCTGTCCAACGCCCGCGCGATTGTGCTCTCCGCCTGATAAGCCGGGATAATCACGCTGACGTCGCCTGATGATTCTGAGTGCTCAGAAGACACGATTAGACCTTATCGGAAGCTGTTTACGTTCCCTAGCCATAGTCGAATTTGATTTGGGGTGAAAGCGCGCACACAGAAAGGGTTCCCGCAGGAAGCAAATTTGCAGTGGAGATTTTCGGCTGCTAGGTTCCCGGAAATACTGGAAATCCACGGGACACTCCGGGGATATTCTGTCGACCGGCCAATGCTCGGTATGTCGCCAGATGAATACGGTGCGCTGGATGCGTTCCGTAACTAGCAGGAGACATATCATGGCCCAGGCCAATAGCGGTGACACTGTACGCATTAACTACACCGGCAAACTCACCGACGGAACGGTGTTCGATTCATCCGAGGGCCGCGATCCGCTCGAGTTCGTTATCGGCGGAAACACCATCATCCCGACCCTGGAAGCCGCCTGTGTCGGCATGACCATCGGCGACAAGGCCACCGTCGATGTCACGGCGGATAACGCATACGGCCCCCATCAGCCCGACGCCATCCAGACTGTCGAACGCGCGATGATTCCCGATGAAGTCGACCTGACCATCGGCGCCCAGCTTCAGGCGACCGCACCCGACGGACAGACGCTGGTTCTCACCATCGCCGCCGTTGAAGGTGATCAGGTCACGCTGGACGGCAACCACCCGCTGGCCGGTCAGGATCTCAGCTTCGACATTGAACTGGTCGAGATCGTCAGCGCCGCAGGATAGCTGATGCGGTCTGTCTGTGATCGCGATCACAGAAACATCAACTGACAAAGCAGCGACCAACGGTCATACTCGGGTATTACAATTGTGATCCCGGTTACATGGAAACAGGTCTTCTGATTACGGCGGTGTTTACCGCGGCTTTTACAATGGTCGCGAAGCGCCTGTCGTCAACAGTTGTCACTGCGCCGATGATCTTTCTCGGTTTCGGCTTCGCGCTGTCACAGACCGGATTGATGCCCCATGCCGACGCCGAAGCCAGCCTGCATCTCGTCGCAGAGATCGCGCTGATCGTCCTGCTGTTTCTGGACGCCGCACAGGTCAACCTGGACGCTCTACGCAAACGTCACGTCTGGCCGGTCCGGATGCTGGTGATCGGCCTGCCGCTCTCGGTCGCATTCGGCACGCTGGCCGCGATGGCATTCCTGCCAGGCTGGTCGATCTTCGCCGTGGCACTACTCGCGGCGATCATGGCACCGACGGATGCCGCCCTGGGTCAGGCCGTAATCAGCAACCGGAGCGTGCCAGAGCGTGCGCGGCGCGCACTGACCGTTGAAAGCGGCCTGAATGACGGGCTGGCCCTGCCCGTTATCCTGCTCTTCGCCAGTCTTGCAGCTCATGCCGCCGGTCAGGCAGACACGAATTGGCTGCTTTTCGGCGCGAAGCAGCTCATTCTGGGGCCGATGGTCGGCGCAGCGGCCGGGCTGATCGGCGGCGCGGCATTGATGTTCACCAAGAAACGCGACCTAACGTCCGATACATTTGAAGGGATCGGCGCAATCGCGCTGGCTGGAGCTGCATATCTCGGGGCATCAGAGGTCGGCGGTAACGGGTTCATTGCGGCCTTCATCGCTGGGCTTTGTTTCGGCCATGTCGTGAAGGGCCGGTGCAAGTTCGTCTATGAATTCACCGAAAGCGAAGGCCAGATGCTGAGCTGGGGCGCCTTTCTCCTGCTCGGAATGGCAATGGTGCCCGAAGCGCTGCATGCCCTGACCTGGCCGATGCTGGGCCTTATCCTGACAAGCCTGTTTATTGTACGACCCGCCGCGATCTGGCTCTCACTGCTCGGCTCCGATGCCTCCCAGACAACACGGATATTCTTCGGCTGGTTTGGCCCCCGTGGCCTCGCGACAGCATTGTTTGCCCTGCTGGTCGTCGAACAGATCGATCACCAATACGCGGAACCTATTCTCGCAATTGCAATCAATACCGTCTGGGTCAGCGCATTGCTGCATGGCGTCAGCGCAATGCCGGGCGCCAGGTGGTATGCCGGTCGCATCGCGCGTATGGGCGACTGCGCGGAAACGCAACCGATTACGGCTTCTGCAAAACCACTGATGACCAAAGGCGATTAGGACCTTTTCGACGCACAGACAGAACTGGACACGACATGAAAAAGCTTTCCGTTGCAAATTTTGACGACCTCAAAGACCGCCAGCCCGAGTACGGACTTGTTGCCGACGTCGACCTGGTTATCGTGCGCTTTGATGACGCCGTCTCGGTTTTTTACGGACGGTGCCTCCATCGCGGCGCGTTGATGTCGGACGGGTTCGTGGATGACAGCGACAACCTTATCTGCGGCGTACACAACTGGGATTACAAGCTGGATACGGGCGTGTCCGAGTATAATAACGCGGAGGTTCTGGAAAAGTTTTCGACCTGGGTCGAAGGCGGGAAAGTACTGGTGGACGAAGACGAGATCCGGGCCTGGGGCGACGATAACCCGCAACCGTTCAACCGCGATGCGTATCTCGGTCTGTATGCCGATAGCGGCCATGGCACCGCCGAAGAACCGCTCAACGGCCTGATCCAGCAATATGCCCGGGACGGGCTGTCCAAAACGGGTCATCACGGCCAGGTCTCGTCGATGGGGGTACCGCGCGACGAACTGCCGGGCTGGGACGACCTGCAGCTTCTGACAGCGCAGCTTCACCGCCCGCCACTGCTGGACGAAGACGATGTCGGCACTGGCGTCATCATCGGCCCGAACGCCCAGAAGCCGTTGAAACTGGACATTCCACTATTTGTTTCTGACATGAGCTTTGGCGCGCTGTCCGAGCCGGCCAAAGTCGCCCTTGCACGCGGGGCCGAACTTGCCGGCACGGGTATCTGCTCGGGCGAAGGTGGTATGCTGCCCGAAGAACAGGCCGAGAATTCCCACTATTTCTACGAGCTGGCCTCGGGTCGGTTCGGTTTCAGCTGGGACAAGCTTTCCAAGGTGCAGGCCTTTCATTTCAAAGGCGGCCAGGGTGCCAAAACCGGTACCGGCGGACACCTTCCCGGCGCGAAGGTCAAAGGCAAGATCGCGGAAGTTCGCGGACTGAACGAAGGCGAAGCAGCTGTGTCACCGCCCCGGTTCCCCGACTGGACAGAAACCAGCCAGATCAGGGAGTTCGCCGATGAAGTCCGCGACCGCACCGGCGGCATCCCGATCGGTTACAAGCTATCTGCACAACACATAGAAAAAGACATCGATGCTGCACTTGATGTCGGCGTCGATTACATCATCCTCGACGGCCGTAGCGGCGGTACCGGCGCCGCTCCCATTATCTTCCGGGACAACATCTCTGTACCAACGATCCCGGCGCTGGCCCGGGCACGGCGTCACCTCGATACATCCGGCCGGAGCGACATTACGCTCGTTATCACGGGCGGTCTGCGGAAACCCGCCGATTTCGTCAAGGCACTGGCGCTCGGCGCAGATGCTATCGCGGTGTCCAACGCCGCCATGCAGGCGATCGGCTGCATTGCCATGAGGGCATGTCACACCAATAACTGCCCGGTCGGCATCGCCACACAGAAACCGCACCTGGTAAGCCGGCTGGTGGTCGAAAGCTCGGCCATTCAGCTGAAGAATTTCTTCGATGCATCCGTCGAACTGATGCAGGTCATGGCGCGTGCCTGCGGCCACAACCATCTGACCGGCTTTTCCACCGAAGACCTGACAACCTGGAAACGCGAAATGGCCGATCTTTCGGGTGTCGCCTATGGCGGAGTCCGATGACACTTAAAAAAAACGGCCACCGGTGAAAACCACCGATGGCCGTCCAAATCATTCAGACGTGCTGAACCAGTCTATTCAGACGGAAGCCGACTGACGGTTTTCCGAACGACCGCCCTGGCTGCGCCGGCGGGATGATTTCCGCGGCCCGCCTGGCTTGCCGGACGGACGATTGCCGCCGGGTTTCTGGCCGAGCATCCGGGCGAGACCATCGCTGTCCCCCTCGTTACCGGGTTGCGCATCTTCACGCGCACCCTGTGCAGCAGGCCTGGGCTTTTGCTTGTTTCTGCGGGGCGGACGATTGCCGGACCGGGCATTCTTCGGCGCGCCGTTGCGCGGCTGGCGATTGCCGTTCCCGTTGCCGTTACGACCGCCACGACGCGGTTCCGGCTCGTCACCGGCACCACCGTTACCCGTCGAGCTGATTTTATAGCCAACCAGCTTCTCGATATCGCGCAGATATTCGCGTTCGGCACCATCGCACAGCGAAATCGCAACACCGGATTTACCGGCACGAGCCGTCCGGCCGATCCGATGAACGTAGGATTCAGGGATATTCGGCAATTCGAAATTCACCACGTGGGAAACGTTGTCCACGTCGATACCGCGTGCAGCGATATCGGTCGCGACAAGGATCGTCACGCTACCGTTCTTGAACGCGTCCAGTGCTTTCGTACGCTGGTTCTGGCTCTTGTTGCCATGGATTGCCGCCGCGGACAGGCCCGCATCGGCTAGGAAACGCTGAACCTTGTCGGCGCCCCGCTTGGTGCGGGTAAAGACAATCGCGCGCTCTACGTCGTTGGAACTCAGGGTTTCCGTCAGGATACGCCGCTTGGAGGACCGATCGACCAGGATCACGCTCTGGTCGATCAGTTCGATCGGCTTGGCAACTGTCTCAACCGCGACTTCCACCGGGTTGGACAGGAAATCATTCGCAAGAGCACGGATCGGTTTCGGCATGGTCGCCGACAGCAATGCTGTCTGACGCTTCGCCGGTACCTTTGACATGATCTTGCGGATTGCCGGCATGAAGCCAAGGTCCAGCATCTGATCGGCCTCGTCGAGGATCACGGTCGTTGTCTGGTCGAGGCGGATCGCCCCGCCCTGCATGTGATCCATCAGACGGCCGGGCGTTGCGACAAGGATGTCTACACCACGGGCCATCGCCTTGATCTGCGGGCCGGGTTTCACACCGCCGACAACTACGGCGACCGACTGACGACCGTATTTACCATAGGCGCGGACACTGTCTGCAATCTGCGCGGCCAGTTCGCGCGTTGGCGCGAGAATAAGGGTGCCACAGGTTTTCGCAGCAGGACGCTGATGATCATCTGCCAGTCTGTTCAGGAGCGGCAAAACAAAGGAAGCGGTTTTACCGGTACCGGTCTGTGCCGTTCCGAGGACATCACGGCCATCCAGCATTGCGGGGATGACCTGGGCCTGGATAGGTGTTGGTGAAGTATAACCTTCGGCCTCAACGGCCTTAAGGACGGTCTCGGCGAGGCCGAGATCTTTAAAATGTTTCAAGTAGACTCTTTCTTATAACCGCCACGATTCACGAATCCATGCGGATTGCGCGCGGCGGTGATTCAAATTTTAGGAAGCTCGCGTAGATCAGCTGCCTGCTTGTGTGCCTAAGGGCACTGGCTAGTGTGCAACGATCAATATGGATAAGGATAATTGCTCAACAGCCGGTCACCTTTGACCAAAATTTCTATTCGAAAAATCGTCCTCTACACGAGGCGGTTTCGGCTGTTAGAGGTATATATGGCCATGGATTGGTTAATAGCAACCTAATTCAACGACACTGCAAAAAAGGGCGCCCCCAATGAAGATGACCGATATCCCGTTTGGCAACACCGACTGGTCAGAAATAGAAGTCACTGAACATAAAGGAGAAACCGGGGCCGCTTACTGGAGAACCCGGCAATTCGGCGACATTCGGGTCCGCATGATGGAATACTCCCCCGGCTATCTGGCAGATCACTGGTGCGTCAAAGGGCACATCCTTTTCTGCCTTGAAGGCGAATTACATACCGAACTCGAGGACGGTCGCACTTTCGTGCTGACGCCGGGAATGAGCTACCAGGTGGCCGACAACGCCGAACCGCACAGATCTTCAACGACTGTCGGCGCGAAACTGTTCGTCGTCGACTGAATAAAGCGCTCCCGGAACAGCTATCACCCCAGCCGTCCGCCGATCTCGGGTGAATCCGCCGCGTAGCGATAGGCACGGAATATCGTCGACTGATCACCGGTCGACATTCCCTTTGTCTCGTTGCTGGTGAACGGAGAGATATACTCCCAGACGATTTCGCCGTCGGTTGTCACTTCAAACAACCGCCCCCACAGGCCCTCGCAGATCAGCGTATTGCCGTTCGTCAGCCTTTGCGCGCCGGAAATAAAATGGCTGTCGAACGTGTGGCTGGGGTTGCCCCAGTATTCCCACACGGTCTCGTCAGTATCGGGGTTCCATTCAACGACCTTTGAGCCGCGCGGCACCTGTGCATTGCGGTTTGCGAAAACCAGATAGTTGCCGTTCTCCAATATCTGGAAATCATGCGGCCCGCCCCAGTCAGGTTCATGCCGCTCGTAAATCAGATCACCACTTGCCTGATCAATAACACCGACCCAGTCGAGACAGCGGCAGCACACGCCGATGCGCCCGTCGCCCATGGGCGCGATCGTGTTGGCGTGACCGAATTCATGTCGGTTTTTGATATGCAAGATCGGATGATCTTCAATCTCCACATGCTCCCAGATGCGCCACTCCCACACCTTTTCGCCGGCTGCATTCACCTCGACCAGCAGGTCTCCCCATATGCCGCCGGCCGCATGTTCGCCGCCCGCGCCGCCGCCCTGCACCCGGGCCGCCGCATCGCCGGGCATCAGCTCCCAGGACAGGTAGATCAGGTTGCCATTGGGCAACCGGTGAAAATCGTGATGCTGGTTTTCATCGCGGTATCCCCAGACGACCTTGCCGTCCCAGTCCATTTCCTGGATCAGCCCGCCCCGGGCGGCGAGACCTTCCGGGCCCTTTCCCATCCAGGTCGACACGAGCAGGTTTCCGTTGGGTTGAAGCTTCGCATAATTGCCCGGTTGTCCCGGGATAGCCCACGTATGAACGACCTTCCCGGCCATATCGACCAGATAAGCTTCGCGCTGCAGCAACGGCGTAAACAGGGTGTACCCTGCCGCCGCCCGGCCATCGTCCTGGACTGTGACCCCGCGTTGTAGATATCGCATCACCCCCGCCTTTCTGTCCTGTTGATTTGATTATCGTGCCCTGCAACAGCCAGAAAAGCACTATCGCGCGCAGCCCGCGCCACTCCCCGTCGATTGGCATTGGTGTCGGGAACGCGAAAGCCCTAAAATAATTCCACAGGTTTTCCAGATATGAACAAGGCGGTTTGCGTGAACGATATCAGCTCGAAGCACTTCGATTTCATCATCCTCGGTGGCGGGTCAGCGGGCTGCACCCTCGCGAACCGATTATCGGCGAACGCGGCAAATGAAGTTCTGCTTGTGGAGGCGGGCAAGGACTACACCCCCGGGAACGAACCGGCGGACATGCTTGATTCCTACCCGATGGGCGCATCGTTCAATCCTGCCTATCACTGGAGCGAGCTGAAGGTTCGCCTGTCGCATACGCCGTCCAACAGCGCGCAGCGCCAGACCCCGCGGTTTCTCGAACAGGCGCGCGTCGTCGGTGGCGGATCATCGATCAATGCCCAGATGGCGAATCGCGGCTCCCCCCTCGATTACAACGAATGGGAAGAGAAAGGCGCCAAGGGATGGGACTGGGACAGCGTTCTGCCCTATTTCCGCAAACTGGAAACCGATCACGATATTAAGGATGACTTCCACGGCAGCGACGGTCCGATTTCGATCCGCCGGGTCCCGAAAGACCACTGGCCCGAATTCACCCATGCCGTCACCGGCGTCCTGACAGAGACAGGGCTGGACGAGGTCGAAGATCAGAACGGGCATTTCGAAGACGGCTGGTTCCGCAGCACAATATCGAACAAGGACGAAACCCGCGTGTCCGCCTCAATGGGCTACCTGAACCGCGAGGTCCGCGCCCGACCGAATCTTCACATCCTGCCCGAAACCACCGCTGAAACACTTGTCTTTGAGGGACGCAGGGTGATCGGTGCTGTGGTGAACACCAAGGGGGCCCGGGTTACGCTCAGAGGCACACGCACCATCGTGTCCACCGGCGCCCTGCACACGCCGACCCTGCTAATGCGGTCCGGCATCGGGCGCGGTGGCCATCTCCAGGACATGGGTGTCGACGTGATCGCCGACCGCCCCGGCGTCGGAAATAATCTGAACGAACATCCGACCATCGCCGTATCGGCCTATCTGAAGTCGAATGCCCGCCTGCGCGCCGACACGGGAACGCGGCGTCACGCACAGGTATCGTTCCGCTATTCATCCGACGTGCCGGAATGCGGTCCGGGCGACATGTATGTCTCGGTCACGGCAAAATCGGCATGGCATGCGGTCGGGGTGCGCCTCGGATCCTTCCTGATGTGGTGCAACAAGCCCTATTCGCGGGGACATGTCCTTCTGAGCAGCCCCAGCCCCACGGCCGAACCCGATGTCGATTTCAACATGCTGGCCGACCGGCGGGATTACGACCGCCTTGCTCAGGGCGTACACCGCATGGCCGGGTATTTCGCCCATCCCGCCATGGCCGGGATTGCCGCCGACGCGTTCCCCAGCGCCTATTCCGAACGTGTCAGAAAAATCGGCGCGGTAAACACGAAGAACAAGATTCTGACCAACATTCTGGCCGCAATCC
>CAJQLI010000183.1 GCA_905479125.1 uncultured Alphaproteobacteria bacterium
AGAACCCCGTCGGCGCCGGATCGTTTGAATGCCAGCAGGCTTTCGACAATGACGCGATCCCAGTCGAGCCAACCGTTCAGGGCCGCACCTTTCATCATCGCGTATTCGCCGGACACCTGATAAGCGAATGTCGGCATGCCGAATTCGTCTTTCACGCGGCGGACGATGTCGAGATAGAACAGGCCAGGCTTGACCATCACCATATCGGCGCCTTCGGCGATATCCATCGCAACCTCACGAAGCGCCTCGTCGGTATTGGCCGGATCCATCTGGTAGGTTTTCTTGTCACCACCGGCGAGATTGGGCGCAGAGCCGACCGCATCGCGGAAGGGGCCGTAAAGCGCTGACGCATATTTCGCACTATAGGCTATGATGCGCACGGCATCGTGCCCGGCATCGTCCAGAGCGGTCCTGATGGCACCCACCCGGCCGTCCATCATGTCTGACGGGGAGATCACGTCGCAGCCGGCATTCGCCTGATTGACGGCCTGCTGCGTCAGGATATCCAGCGTCTCGTCATTGACGACGTAACCGTCACGAAGCAACCCGTCATGACCGTGATCTGTAAACGGGTCGAGCGCGACATCGCACATCACGCCGATGTCGAGCTTTGCGTCCTTGATCGCCTGGACCGCGCGGCACACAAGGTTATCCGGATTAACGGATTCTGATCCTTCCGCATCCTTTAGTGCCGGGTCGGTTGCCGGGAACACCGCGATGACCGGGATGCCGAGCTCCGCGGCCTTGCCTGCCTCGTCGACCAGTGCATCTATTGAATGGCGCTGGATGCCGGGCAGGGAAGGAATGTCCAGGTGCGCTTCCGGCGCGTCATGGACAAATACCGGCCAGATAAAATCCGACGGAGACAGAACGTTCTCCGCGACAAGGCGGCGATTCCAGTCGTCCCGCCGGTTCCGCCGCATACGGGTGGTCGGGAAATTTCCGAGGCTGTAATCGCCGCCTGTCATCGTAATCGCTCCTAAACCGCTGCCAGCGCCTGATCGAGATCGGCGATGATATCGTCGATATGCTCAATTCCGACCGACAAACGGACATATCCATCCGTTACGCCCGTCTGGAGTTGCTCCTCGGCGGAGAGCTGCGAATGCGTTGTCGTTGCCGGGTGGATCGCGAGGCTGCGGGCATCGCCGATATTGGCGACATGATAGAACAGCTTCAGGGAATCGATGAATTTCTGTCCGGCAGCTTTGCCACCGTCACCGAAATCAAACCCGACCAGCCCGCCATAGCCGCCTGACATGACGGCATCTGCACGCCGCCGGTCTTCGCCTTCCATCACGCTCGGATGAATGACATGCGCGACCTTGTCGTGTTTCGACAGGTAGGCGGCCACGGCTGTTGCGTTCTCGCAATGCGCGCGAATTCGCAGCGGCAGTGTCTCCATGCCCTGGATGAACTGGAATGCATTGAACGGGCTCATCGCCGCGCCCATGTCGCGCAACAGTGTGACACGTGCCTTGATGATATAGGCGACGGGGCCCATCGGTTTGACCGCCTCGGTCCAGACGGCACCATGATAGCTCGGGTCGGGCTCGTTGAGCATCGGGAAGCGTTCCTTGTGGGCCTCCCAGTCAAAATTGCCGCCATCGACGATCATGCCGCCGATGGATGTACCGTGGCCGCCGATATATTTCGTGGTCGAGTACATAACGATGGCAGCACCATGATCGAAGGGGCGGCACAGGATCGGTGCTGCCGTATTATCCATGATCAGCGGGACACCGAGCTTGCGGCCGATCTCGGCGACTTCCTTGATCGGGAATACCTTCAGCTTCGGATTGGGAAGCGTCTCCGCGTAGTAGCAACGGGTACGGTCGTCGGTCGCATTGGCAAATGCCTGCGGATCCGCCGGGTCGACGAAACGGCATTCTATGCCCATGTCCTTCATTGTGTTGGCGAACAGGTTCCATGTGCCACCGTAAAGATCGGTGGACGCGACGAAGTTGTCGCCGGCGCGCGTAATGTTCTGGACTGCCATCGCGGAGGCTGACTGACCGGATGCAACAGATAATGCTGCAACGCCGCCTTCTAGGGCAGCAATACGCTGTTCGAGGACGTCGTTCGTCGGGTTCATGATCCGGGTATAGATGTTGCCCATCTCCGCCAGACCGAACAGATTGGCAGCATGCTCGGTGCTGTCGAACTGGTATGAGGTCGTCTGGTAAATCGGCACCGCGACCGCCGTTGTGGACTCGTCGCTCCGCCATCCGGCGTGCAATGCAATCGTTTCCGGATTTTTGCTGTCCGTACCCATGATATTTCCTTTCAGTCAGGTGCCGCGTTGTTGCGGCGTTTCCCCGCGCTCGTCCTATTGCTCTTCGTTGTTACTTTCTGCCTGTGTTTCACCCAGCTATCAACCATTGTGGTATTTGGCGGCCGCGCCGCGAGATTTGATGTGCTTGGTTTCTGCCTTTGTTGGTCCGTGTCGACAGGTAATCGATTTAAAGAAGATTTAAGGCTTTCGTGGCACAGTAACCTCGAAGATTTGTCCCATCACGCCTGTTCCAAAGGATTGAACTGGTGAAAGAATCATATTTCGAGACTATCCGCCTTATCGAAAGGCTCCATCGTCAGTTCCTTGAAGTCATCAAGGTAGAGTTGGACCGGACCGGTGTGGTGGATATCAACAATATCCAGGCCCTGATCATGTCGAATATCGGCAAGGAAGAGCTGACTGTCGGAGAGCTTACAAATCGCGGCTATTACCTGGGTTCGAACGTTTCATACAATGTGAAGAAGATGGTCGAGAACGGATACCTCGAGCAGGAAAGGTCACCACATGACCGCCGCTCGGTACGCGTTCGCGTTTCTGATAAAGGGCTGGAGGTCTGTGACCTTATTGCGGGCCTGCATGAGCGCCATACGACACAGCTTGCGGATAGCCCGCTGGCGGAGGAACTGAAATCTGTAAACGCGTCGCTTGTGGCGCTCGAGAGGTTTTGGGCCGAAGATCTGCGCTATGGCGCCCGTCAGGCGCCGGCGACAAACCCGGCTTTCGGCTAACCGATAGCCGGGATAAAAAAAGCGGCGCTGGTGGCGCCGCTTTTTTTGTTCTGCCGGTTGCGGCTAATTAATTCAGCATGGTCCCATCGGTGACCTTGTCCTGGAGGGCCTCGC
>CAJQLI010000184.1 GCA_905479125.1 uncultured Alphaproteobacteria bacterium
GGGATCGTGTCGCGGATTCCCGATGCCCGAAAATTCCGCCTGATCAAGCAGTGCTTCAGTGATGCCGGGCCGCAGACAGCAATTCATCAGATATGCAGACAACAGCTTGACGCCTTTCACTCGGAGCTGTTGCGGACGCGGGGCATAGAACTGCGCGATATCCGACCGGAGGTGATCAAGCGGCGCCTGCTTTCCGTGGCAACGTCGGACCAGACCGGATTTTTGGCCGGCGGTACATCGGCATTTGATTCACTGCGCCAGATCAGAAAAGAACAACAGTTGAAAAAGACGGAAGCGGTGACGGCACTCGTCAAGGCGAAGCCGTATTACTGTCCTGCGCCGACGGGCCGCCGGGCACCTCAGCTGAGCCGTCAGCTGGCGGGCCCGGGGGTATGTTTGTGCACCTACGGTCGCCGCTACGTTGGATCCAGCGCATCGCGCAGCCGCCGTCCCGCCCGCGCCGCCTACAAGCAGTGTGGTGCGGCCGCACGCTTCAGGGTGGGTGATTTGAATGGCGGCCGTTTACGGCATGGAGACTGGGTATCGCTTCGGGCGGTACATGGCGGGTACATGTCCATGAACCGCGACGGCATTATCTATGCCAATCGTGATCGCGCGGGAAAAGCCGAGAAATTCCGGCTGATACGTGCCGTCAATCAACCGGGACTTATCCGCTCAGGTGAATTATTCGTGCTGGTATCCGCGCTCGGGGTTTTCGTCGTGCCCGACCTCAAGACCGGTAATCTGAAGGCAACGAAGCAAAAGCCCGGCGCGCACGAGTATTTCGTGATAACGCCTGACTAGGGGGCGGGTCTGCACCCATGCTAAATGCCGCGACATGATTGATAATATGCGAATTCGGGAAAACATTCCTGACGATGCTGCCGCGCTCGAACGGCTTTATTCGGCTACATTCCCGGATGAGGATCTGCTGCCGCTGGTTTCGGACCTGTTGGACGAAGAACCTTCGATACTGTCACTCGTCGCAATTGTTGATGGAGTTCCGGTGGGGCATGCATGTTTCACCGGGTGCGCCATTGCCGGCACCACCAACCGGGCGATGCTGCTGGGCCCGGTTGCCGTTGCTCCGGCGTTTCACGGTCAGGGTATTGGCAGCGCGCTCATTCGGGATGGCTTTACCCGACTGAGAAATGCGAATGTCATCCAGGTATTTGTGCTTGGCGATCCCGCCTATTACGGTCGTTTCGGGTTCATGCCCAGCACAGATGTCCTGCCGCCATACACCTTGCCGAAGGAATGGCGGGGCGCCTGGCAATTTGTCAGCCTGAGCGATCCGGGGGAGCAGCTTTACGGAATACTTTCCGTCCCCCGGCCATGGTGCCGACCGGCGCTCTGGGCCCCGTAAAATCCCGGTAGGATAAGGCCGTTAAATCAGCGCACCGCTTCAAGGATCGATGCGTAATTCGCAACCGCCGAGCCGCCCATGTTGAAGACGCCGGCGATCTCGGCGCCGTCGATCTGCAGCGGGCCTGCGTCGCCGCGGGCCTGCATGGCGGCCATCACGTGCATGGAAACACCGGTCGCGCCGATGGGATGTCCTTTCGACTTCAGCCCGCCTGACGGATTGACCGGCAGTTTACCTTCCTTGGTTGACCAGCCTTCGGCGATAGCGCGAGCGCCGTCGCCTTTTTCAGCAAGCCCCATGGCTTCATAGATCAGCAGCTCTGCGGTCGTGAAGCAGTCATGCACTTCGACGACATCTAGATCGTCGACGCCGATCTTTGCCTGTTCGTATACTTTCTGCCAGGCGAGGGCCGCGCCTTCGAACTGCGTGACGTCGCGCTTGGACATCGGCAGGAAATCGTTCACATGCGCTGTCGCCCGGAACAGGACGGCTTTTTTCATGCCCATGGCTGTTTCCGTATCGGCGAGTACCACCGCGGCTGCGCCGTCTGTGACGGGGGAGCAGTCGGACCGTTTCAGGTGGCCGGAGACAAGCGGGTTCCTGTCGGATTCCGTCCGGCAGAAATCGTATCCCAGGTCTTTCTGGAAATGCGCCAGCGGATTGACCGCGCCATTGGCATGGTTCTTCGCCGCGATCTGGGCGAGCGCATCGGACTGGTCGCCGTATTTCTGGAAATAGCTGTCGGTGATCCGGGCAAAGATATCGACGAAGGAGCCGTTTTCGCCGCCTTCTTCCTTGAAGTAGCTGGCCTTGGTCAGCACCTCGCCGATGGCGGCACCGGAAATTTCGGTCATCTTTTCGACGCCGACACAGAGCACGATACGCGCCTTCTTTGCGGCAATGCTGTTCAGTCCCTGGTGAATGGCGGCGGAACCCGTCGCACAGGCGTTTTCGACCCGGGTGGCAGGTTTGAAGCGCAGGTCCTTGTGCGCCTGCAATACGAGCGATGCGGGGAAATCCTGCATCACGAAGCCGCCGTTGAAATGACCGATATAGATCTCATCAACATCCGCGGGGGCGACGTTCGCATCGACCAGTGCGTCGGTCACGGCATCAACGATCAGCGTTTCAAGCTCGACACCTTCGTGTTTGCCGAACTTGGTATGGGCCCAGCCCACGATGCAACCGGTCATAATGAAACCCTCTTTGATATTCCTGACCCGTAATTTGGCAGGAACCGGGAAGGGGTCAAGCGCCGGTGTTGCCGGGGATGGAAGATTCGCAGGGGCGCGATCATGGTGCGCAAAATTTCCGAAGCGTCAGAAGGAATACAGGAATGGATTTTTCGCTCAGCGAGGACCAACGGGCGTTGCAGGAGACCGTGCGCAAATTTGCAACGAGCGAATTGCCGGATATCGCCGTTGAAGTCGAGAAATCGGGGGAATCTCCCGGTCCCGAGGTGATGAAGAAATTTGCCGACATGGGATACCTGGGTGTGAACCTGCCGACGGAGCTTGGCGGGCAGGGGCTGGGCCATCTCGAGGCGGTCATCGTGATGGAGGAAATCGCCAAGATTTCGTCCCCGCTGGCATTTCCGGTGTTCGAATCGAGTTTCGGTCCTCTTCTGGCGGTTGTGCATTTTGCGCCGGATGAGCTTAAGCAGCGTATTGTCCCGCAGGTCTGCGCCGGTGAGATGATCGTCGCGGTCGCGATGTCGGAGCCGAATGCGGGGACGGCCCTGACCGATCTGACCACAAAAGCCGAAGCCGTCGGCGACGAGATCGTCATCACCGGCAACAAGCGGTGGTGCTCCGGC
>CAJQLI010000185.1 GCA_905479125.1 uncultured Alphaproteobacteria bacterium
AGGATCAGGTTCTCGCCGTAGTCGTGATGCTCGGCTGCCGCGCTGAGTTCCGCGGGCTCGTCGCCGCTTTGACCGGCCCAGGCAATCAGGCCGTCCACGATCAGAACAGCTCCATTCTCCGCATATTCCACGGCATCCGCATCGAGTGTCGGATCGCCATTGATAGACAATGTCCGGCCGGTCAGCAGTATCGGTTTGGCGGATGCGGTAATCAGCTTGTCCTCTTCACTTCACAAGGCACAAAAAGGGCGGCAACGGATCAATCCGCGCCGCCCCATTGTATCGTTCACATTACTTCGGGATCGTGCCGTCGATGCCCTGAACGTAGAAGTTCATGCCGGCCAGAAGCCCGTCATCGGCTTTCGCACCGGCCTTGACCCGAACCTTACCAGCCTGGTCCTTGATCTCGCCCGCGAACGGGAAGATCGTTCCATTGGTGATGCCGTCGCGCGTCGCATTCGCCAGGGCGACAACATTTGCCGGGATAGCTTTGTTGAATGCAGACATTTGAACCATGCCCGGCTTGAACCCGTCCCACGTATCGGTGGACTTCCAGGTCCCGTCGAGCACTGCCTTGGCGCGTGCAACGTAATACGGCGCCCAGTTATCGATAATCGATGTCAGGTGCGCCTTGGGACCGAAATTGGTCATGTCGGATGCCTGGCCCACGGCCCAGACCCCGCGCTGCTGTGCAACCTGCACCGGTGCGGGGGAATCCGTGTGCTGCATGATCACGTCAGCACCCTGATCGATCAGGGTCTTGGCTGCATCCGCTTCCTTACCGGGATCGAACCATGTGGACACCCAGACGATCTTCATCTTGATGTTCGGATTCACCGATTTTGCGGCGAGATACGTGGCGTTAATGCCGCGAATGACCTCAGGGATCGGGAAGGAGCCGATATAGCCGATAACATTCGACTTGGTCATATTGCCGACGACCTTGCCGACAACGTAACGGCCTTCATAAAACCGTGCCGAATAGGTCGACATGTTCGGAGCACGCTTGAAGCCGGTCGCATGTTCGAATTTCACTTTCGGGAAGCGTTTTGCCGCGCGAAGGGTCGGATTCATATACCCGAATGACGTCGTAAAGATCAGGCCATGACCGGATGATGCCAGCTTCGAGATGACGCGCTGCGCATCTGCGCCTTCCGGCACTTTCTCGACATATGTCGTCATGACCTTATCGCCAAGCGCCTTTTCAATCGCGAGACGGCCCTGGTTGTGCTCATAGGACCAGCCATGATCGCCAATCGGTCCCACATACACGAAACCGATCTTGAGCTGTGCCTGCACCGCGGATGACACACCCGCAGCAAGAATGACTGCCGCCGCTGCGGTCGCCAGTTTTGATCTGAATTTCATAATTATCTCCTTTGATAAAACACGAAACCGGGCGCGCGGTCTTTGCCACCCTGTTTCATTGATGGTTCTTTATCCCACATTTTCGTCAACCGGACGCGTGGAAGTTTTTCCCGAGACAGGCCGGTGCATCAAGCCGCGCCCGGGCACTGTCACGTGAAATGATCACCAGCACGAGGATTGTCGCGATATACGGCAACATCGACAGGAACTGGGCAGACACTTCGACACCCATGCCCTGCGCGTAAAGCTGGATAATCGTGATACCGCCGAACAGATACGCCCCGAAAAATGCGCGCCACGGTTTCCACGAGGCAAAAACCACCAGCGCCAGTGCAATCCAGCCCCGGCCTGCGGTCATGTTCTCGACCCAGAGCGGCGTATAGGCGACCGACAGGTAAGCCCCGCCCACGCCGGCCATCGCGCCGCCGAAAAGGATTGCGCCCAACCGAACCAGGGTCACCGAGTACCCGATGGAATGGGCGGCATCATGATTTTCACCCACGGCGCGTATCAGCAGTCCCATGCGCGTGCGCGTCAGAACCCATGCAACAATCGCCACACTCACAACCGACAGGTAAACAAGCGCGTCATGGCCGAACAACACAGGTCCGATCACCGGAATATCCGACAGGCCGGGGATATTGAGTTTCGCCAGACCATCAAAGGTTTTGCCGACATAGGAATGACCGATCAGGGCGCTGAGACCGAGACCGAATATCGTCAGCGCCAACCCGGTCGCAACCTGGTTCGATTGCAGGTAGACCGTTAAAACACCGAAGATCAACGCGATCAGCATGCCCGCACCAGCACCGGCAATGATCGCCAGGAACTCATTCCCGGTTGAAACAGCGGTGGCAAAGGCGGCAATCGCACCGATGATCATCATTCCCTCGACGCCGAGGTTCAGCACGCCCGCCTTTTCAACCACAACCTCGCCGACCGCTGCGAATACCAGCGGTGTTGCCGCGGTCACGATTGTAAGCAGGGCCGGGATCAGCCAGTCGACACTCATTCCGCTGCCTCCGTGTTAATCTTGGGTGCGCCAAAACGAACGCGATATTTTATGAGGACATCGGAGGCGAGCAGGAAAAACAGCAACATGCCCTGAAAGACGCCCGTGACCGCATTCGGCAGGTTCATCGTGATTTGTGCAGAATCCCCGCCGAGATATGTCAGCGCCATCAACAGGCCTGCGAACAAAACACCCACCGGATGCAAGCGCCCGAGGAACGCAACGATAATGGCGGTAAACCCGTAACCGGGTGATATGGACGGCACGATCTGGCCGATCGCGCCGGATAGTTCGATTACCCCCGCCAGGCCCGCACAGCCGCCTGAAATCAGGAGCGTCAGCCATATCAGCCGCTTTTCCTTGAAACCGGCAAAACTCGCCGCCATCGGCGCCATACCGATCACCTTGATCTGAAAACCGATGATATGGCGCGATATCAAAATCCAGCCGAGCACCACCACAAACAGCGCAATAAGCGCCCCGACATTCAAACGTGTCTCGTCAATCAGGATCGGCAGCAGAGCGGAATCGTGAAACAACCGTGATTCCGGAAAATTCATGCCCTGCGGATCTTTCCACGGGCCATGCACCAGGTAACTCAACACCAGCAGACCGACGTAGGTCAGCATCAGGCTGGTGAGAATTTCATTCGTGTTGTAGCGCGTCTTGAGCCAGGCCGGGATCGCCGCCCACGCCATCCCGCCCAGAACACCGCAGACCAGCATCGCCGGAACAAGGAAGATGCTCTGCTGGTCGAAGAATGCCAGTGCAAGCCCCCCGCCCGCCAGCGCACCGATAACAAGCTGACCTTCCGCGCCGATATTCCAGACATTCGCCTGAAAGCCGAGCGACAGGCCCACCCCGATCAACACCAGCGGTGTCGCCTTGACCAGAAGTTCCGCCAAGCCGTCGAGACTGGAAACGGGCTCAATAAAAAATGTCTCAATCGCCTTTACCGGATAGACCCCCAGCAGGGCAAACATCACCATTGCCGTCAGAACGGTGAGCACAACCGCGATCAACGGAGACACATAGATCATCGACTTGGAGGCTTCGGGCCTCTGCTCCAGCCTAACCAGCATGAGCGGGCTCCCCTTCCAGGCCGATACCGGCCATCAATAATCCTATTTCCTCCACGGTCACGTTTTCCGCAAGACGCGCTTCGGACATTCGCCCTTCACAGATCACGGCGATCCGGTCGGAAATTTCGAACAGTTCTTCGAGGTCCTGCGATACAGCCAGCACCGCAGCGCCCTCGGCCGCCATATTGATCAATGCCTGGCGGATCGCCGCGGCTGAGCCTGCATCAACGCCCCAGGTCGGTTGCAGAACGACGATAACGCCGGGCCCCTGCATGATTTCACGGCCGACAATAAATTTCTGAAGATTGCCGCCCGACAGGCTGGTCGCAAAATGTGTGACACCCGGCGTCTTGACGCGAAACTCTTCAACGACCTTTTCGGCAAATTCGGTAGAAGCGGCGACCTGAATAAAACCGTTTTTCGTCAGGTTCATTCGGGTTGCCGCCGACAGGAACGCGTTCTCCCACAGCGACATATCCGGCACAGCCCCATGTCCGAGCCGCTCTTCCGGCACCAGGCCGACACCGGCGGCTCGGCGCTCATTCGGGTCCATCCTGCCTGCAGCGATACCGTCCACCAGAACCGCAGTCGGATTTTCACAGGATACTTCGCCGGTGAGCACTTCCATCAACTCGCGCTGACCATTGCCTGCAATTCCGGCAACGCCGAGTACCTCCCCTGCACGTACCGTCAGGTTTATGTCTTTCAGGTCCGTCCCGTGCTGATGGGTCGAAACCACGTTGAGGTCACGCAGCTCGAGCTTGATCGCACCATCGACTTTCCGGCCGGTCCGTTCGGGACTGACCAGATCGGCGCCCATCATCATTTCCGCCATCGATCGCGCGGTTTCATTCTCCGGCGTACATTCGGCGACAACCTCTCCCATGCGCATGATCGTCGCGGTGTGGCAGAGCGATTTGATCTCTTCCAGCTTATGCGAAATATAAAGGATCGAGACGCCTTCCTCGGACAACCGGCGGAGCGTCTTGAAAAGTTCGTCGACCTCCTGCGGGGTCAATACCGATGTCGGCTCATCCATGATCAGCAGACGCGGATCCTGCAGCAGACAACGCACCACCTCGATACGCTGACGTTCGCCGACCGAGAGCGTGTGAACGTACCGGCTCGGGTCGAGCGGCAGACCGTATTGCAAAGAGACCTCACGGATACGTCCGGAAAGGTCGCCCTTTGTCAGTTCGGGCGAAATACCGAGCGCGATATTCTCTTCAACCGTCATCGCATCAAACAGAGAGAAATGCTGGAATACCATGCCGACGCCAAGCTTCCGCGCCGCGTTGGGGCTTGCAATCTGGACTTCCTGCCCTTCCCACAATACCCGTCCCGCATCGGCCTTCTGAACGCCATAGATAAATTTTACCAGGGTCGATTTGCCAGCCCCGTTTTCGCCGAGCAATGCGTGGATTTCACCCGGCATGATCTTCAGGCTGACATTGTTATTCGCGATGACACCAGGATAGGCCTTCGTGATGCCGATAAGTTCTAGACGCGGCGTGTCTGCCATCAGGAGGCGCTCCGTTGTTTGAGGTCATCAAGCGCCATCAGGATCGCCTCCGGTGTTGCGGGAGCATCCAGCTTCGGCATCAACGCCGGATCGCCGGTTCGACTGACCGCATCGCGCAGCGCAAGCCACACACTGAGCGCCAGCATCACCGGCGGCTCGCCAACCGCCTTGGAGCGATAGATCGTCGGAACGGGGTTCGGTATATCTTCCAGAATATGGACCTTGAAATGGGGCGGCACATCGCGGCTGCCCGGTATCTTGTATGTCGACGGTCCGTGCGTCATCAATCGTCCACTTGAATCCCAGACCAGCTCTTCCGATGTCACCCAGCCCATCCCCTGCACAAACGCGCCTTCAATCTGTCCGAGGTCTATCGACGGATTCAGCGAAGACCCCACATCCTGCAGGATATCGGTTGTCAGCACTCGGGATTCACCGGTGAGCGTATCGATCACCACCTCGGAGACCGACGCACCGAAGGTAAAGTAATAGAACGGGCTGCCGGTCATGGTCTCGGAGTCCCAATGGATATCCGGCGTTTTGTAATATCCCGTGGCGGACAGCGACACGCGTTCGGACCAGGTTTTCTGCGCGGCTTCCGCAAATGACAGGCTTTCATTCCCGGCATAGACCCGGTTCTGGCGAAACTCGATATCGTCGGCCGGCACATCGAAATGCTCCGCCACAACTCCGGCCATGCGCTCGCGAATTTCGGTCGCGGCATTGAACGCCGCCATGCCGTTCAAGTCAGAGCCGGCGGATGCCGCCGTCGGCGTCGTATTCGGTACTTTGTCGGTACGTGTCGCCGATATCTTGACGTGATCGATATCAACCTGAAACACCGAAGAGACGACCTGCGCGACTTTTGTGAAAAGCCCCTGCCCCATCTCCGTGCCGCCATGGTTCAGATGAACACTGCCATCGGTATAGACGTGAACCAAAGCACCGGCCTGGTTCAATACCGGCGCATTGAACGAAATACCGAACGTGACCGGCATCAGGGCGATGCCCTTCTTCAGTGTCGTGTGCGATGCGTTAAACGCGTCAATCGCCTTCTTGCGGCCGTCGAGATCGATCTCCTGCGCGAGCCGCTCGGCGATTTCCGGCATAATGTTTTCGGTGACGGTCTGACCATAGGGCATCACGTTGCGATCGGTCGTCCCCATCCAGTTTACGGCCCGAACGTCTTCGACGGTTTTGCCAAGGTCACGCGCGATATGTTCCATCGCCGTCTCAATCGCCAGCATCCCCTGCGGACCGCCAAACCCCCGGAACGCGGTGTTCGAAACCGTGTTCGTTTTGCAAGGCCAGCCACGGAAAATAACGTTGGGGATGTAATAGGCATTGTTCCCATGACACAGCGCGCGCGCGACGACACCGGCTGAAAGGTCCGCGACATTTCCCGACCGGGTTGCCATATCGATGATGGCGCTGTCGATGCGCCCTGTTTCATCGAAACCGATCCGGTACCTGAACAGGAAATCGTGACGCTTGCCGGTCGCAATCATGTCGTCATCTCGGCGCAGGCGCAGCTTCACGGGCTTGCCGCATCTGGCAGCGAGCAGCGCGGCAATCCCGGCAACAATCGTCGACTGGCTTTCCTTGCCACCGAACCCGCCTCCCATACGCCGGACTTCAACGGTCACATCATTCTGCGCAATGCCCAGCACGTGGCTGACGCCATGCTGAACTTCGGTCGGGTGTTGTGTCGACGAATAGACCGTCATATCCCGGTCTTCACCCGGAACAACAAGCGCGATGTGGCTTTCGAGATAGAAATGGTCCTGACCGCCGCAGCGAACTTCGCCCGAAATCGTGCGCGGGGATTTTTCTATGGTCGCTTCCGCATCACCGAAGACGATCTTGGGCGGCGTATAGGTGAACTGACCTTTCTCCCAGGCCTCCTCAATCGACAGGACCGGCTCCAGTTCCTCGTATTCGACCTTAATCAGCCTTGCCGCGGCAAGCGCCTGATCGTAGGTGTCAGCGGCAACCGCCGCAACGGGCATCCCGGCATAATCCGCCGTGCCTTCCGCCAGTAACGGCTCATCCGAAAACACCGGCGCGATATCGTTCTTGCCCTCTATATCCTTCGCCGAAACAACAGCCGAGACACCCGGCATTCCAACGGCCTGTGAAATATCGATCGACACAATCCGCGCATATGCATAAGGGCTGAGGACAAGCGCGGTTTCCTGACAGTTCTGCGGCACCGGCATGTCGTCGATATAGATTGCACGGCCGGTAACATGTTTGACCGCACTGTCATGGCGCATGTTCGTGTGAACTGCGCCGCGGATATCGCCACCGTCCATCAGACCCTCACCACTTCAAGTTTGTCTTCGATTCCCGCCAGGTCCCGGTAAAGACGCGTGCATAAATTGGCGGCCACGAGCGCACGGTAGGCTGACGTGGCCCGATGATCGGTGAGCGGAGAAAAATCCTCGGCCGCTTTCGCACCGGCATCGCTCGCAGCCTCTTCGCTCCAGGCCGCGCCTGTTAGCGCCGCCTCCATCGCATTGGCCCGTTTCGGCGTTGCTGCCATCCCGCCATACGCGATGCGTGCTTCGGCAACGGTATTGCTGTTCATCGTCAGACGGTAAGCGCCGATCACCGCAGAAATGTCCTGATCGTAGCGTTTCGATACCTTGTAGGTGCGGAACGATTGCGCTGCCGTCAGCTTCGGGATGCGGATCGAACTGATGACCTCATCCGCACGAAGGTCGGTTTTGCGGTAATCGAGAAAGAAATCCTCTATCGCTATTTCACGCGCACCCGACGCTGATGCCAGGGTCAGCGTCGCATCCAGGGCGATAAGGCATGGCGGGGTGTCGCCAATGGGCGATGCATTCCCGATATTGCCACCAATGGTGCCGAGGTTCCTGATCTGCCGCGACCCGATACGCCGGATCATCTCGGCAAATGACGGATACAGCCGGTCGATATAGGGCAAAGCGTTCGTGTAACTTACCGCCGCGCCAAGCACCAAGGTGTCGTCTGTCTCTTCAATTATCAGAAGCTCCGCGACATGCGCGGTGTGAATGACTGCGGCAGGCTGCCGGCGGTCCTTGCTCACGGACAGGCCGAGATCCGTGCCCCCCGAAAGCAACATCGCATCGGGATATTCGGCGCGCAGACGCGTCAGTTCCGCCAGGGTCTCAGGCGCATGGAAAACCTGGCCGCTGGTCGCATGTTCCGGCGAGCGCACAATCGCCGCCTTCGGCGTATAATCAACGATCTTCCCGCAGGCCGCCCGGGCCGCCTCGACAATAGGCCGGTATCCCGTGCACCGGCAGAGATTGCCGGCAAGCGCATCGTGAATAACGTCGTCCGAAACGTGTTCACCCGATTGTTCCAGTGCAAAAAGTGCGCCGATGAATCCCGGTGTGCAGAATCCGCATTGGGTGCCGTCTCCCGTCGCCATCGCATCCTGAACCGGTGTCAGTTTTCCACCATTCACCGCTTCGAGGCCTTCGACCGTCAGTATCTCTACTCCGTCGGCCTGGCCAATCTGCATCAGGCAGGAATTAACGGCCTCGAACCGTCCATCGATAACCCGGACCACCGTGCAGGCACCGCAATCACCCTCGGCACAGCCTTCCTTGGTGCCAGTCATGTGC
>CAJQLI010000186.1 GCA_905479125.1 uncultured Alphaproteobacteria bacterium
CCGCGGGTCTTCGCCTCAGCCTGCCGTGCCGGGAAACCGGCATAGTCAATCATCTGCAGACCGTCATCGAGGTTCTTTTCGAACTCGCCGCAATCATAAGTGAATACCAACCCGGTCTTGAACGGCATGGCTTCGGGTGAAATCGTATTCTGACGGCGCAGATCGGCCGGGTCACGACCGAGCTTCTTGGCCGCATCATCCACCAGCGTTTCGATCACATAGGCCGCTTCGGGACGTCCCGCACCTCGATACGGAGACGTCGGCGTCGTGTTGGTGAACACACCGGAAACCTCGACATGGATCGCCGGGGTGACATAGGTGCCGGCCAGCGTGCCGAGATTATTGATAGGCGGACCATTGCCACCGGTCGAAACATAGGCGCCGATGGCCGCCAGCGTGCGGACATGCATCCCGAGAAAATTGCCGTCCTTGTCCATCGCCAGCTTGGCGACCGTATGGTTATCGCGGCCCTGGTAGTCCGTCAGATGACCTTCTGACCGCTCTGCCACCCACTTGACCGGACGCCCGACCTTTTCGGACGCCCACATCACCAGGACCTGTTCCGGATAAACGCTGCCGCGCAGCCCGAAGCTGCCGCCGACATCGCCCGCGATCACGCGAACATCCTGCTCGGCAACATTGAAAATCTGGGTCGCCATCTGTTCGCGGATTTTGTGCGGATAGTGGCAGCCGGTATAGAGCGTGTAGCGCTGGTCGGTTTCGTTATAGTCACCGATATAGGCGCGGGGCTCGATGGTGTTGGTGATCGTACGCGTAATGCGAAAAGTCCGCTCAACGACAATATCGGCTTTCTCGAAAGCCGCCTTCGTCTCTTCCGGGTAGCCGCGCTGTTCATAGAAGCATTCATTGCCGGGGCGCTCTGGCCAGACGACAGGCACACCGTCATCCATGGCCGATGCCGTGGCAATCTGGGCGGGCAGGATTTCATAATCGACCAGAATTGATTCGGCTGCGTCCTTCGCCTGGTTCACCGTGTCTGCGATCACGAAGGCAATACCGTCACCGACGAACCGCGCACTGCCGAGGGCCAGAGGCGGATTCGGCGGCTGGTACTGGTTTTCATTCCACATGGACCCGCAGCGCAGGTCGCCATAACCGTCAGCGCGGTAATCCGCCGCCGTCAGAATCGCCTTTACGCCGGGCATGGCAGCAGCAGCCGCGCTGTCGATGGAGACGATTCGGGCATGGGCGTGAGGTGACCTCAGCACGTATCCGCGCAATTGATGCGGCAGAGTGTAGTCGTCTGAATAGCGCCCACCACCTGTCAGAAGCCGTGGGTCTTCAGTCCGCGGAATCGGTTGCCCGATATCATATTCGCCCATCCTTGATTTTCCTTCGAAATCTAAGTTTATTACCTTCTTATAAAACAATCCCGGTAGCGGGAAAACAGGGAGCGAAAGATTATGAAACTCGCAGGCAAAACCGCAATCGTGACCGGCGCTGGCCGGAACATCGGTGAGGAAATCGCGAAACTGTTCGCGAAAGAAGGTGCCAAGGTCTCCGTCGTCGATATGGACGAGGGCCGCGCCAACGCCGTAGCCGACATGATCAAGGCCGATGGCGGTGATGCCGTGGCCGTCGTCTGCGATGTCGCAGACCCCGCAGATATTGCCAAAATGGTCTCCGCCACGGTCGATGCGCTGGGCGGCATAGACATCCTGGTCAATAATGTTGCGATCTCCGACAATAAGGACATCTTCGAAATCACCGAGGATGAATGGCGTAAAACCATCGACGTTACCCTGTCATCACCGTTCTACGTCACCAAGCAGGTCGCCAGATGGATGGTCGACAACGATCGCGGCGGCCGTGTCGTCAATGTCGGCTCCACCTCGGGCTTCAAGGGTCGCCCCTCCGCCATTGCCTACACCTCGGCCAAGGGCGGCGTTGCCAACCTGACCCAGTCCATGGCGGTCCAGCTTGCCCCCTACGGCATCATCGTCAACCAGGTATCCCCCAACATGACCGGCTCTCCGGTCGGTAAGGAAGTCTTCAACCGCGACCGCAAGGTGAACAACCTCGTCGGCCGCCCGGGGGAACCGGATGAGCAGGCCAAGGCGGTTCTATTCATGTGTTCGGATGATGCATCTTTCATCGCGGGCGCCAACCTGTTCGTCGATGGCGGTACGATGGCCATGGCGCCGTTTTCGTCCCCCGCCACGCGCAAAGACGGTAAGTGAGCGGCCCCTACCGGCTGGGAGTCGACGTCGGCGGCACCCATACCGATCTGGTCCTGCTGAACGTCGCCGACGGCAGTATCGAAATCGAGAAAGTATCATCGACGCCGGCCAACCCGGCGCTCGGTGTGCTCGAAGGTGTGAATCGCTTCATCGCCCAGGGCAAAAAGCCCGACGCGATTGAATTCTTCGCCCACGGCACCACGATCACGACCAACGCCCTGCTGGAAATGCGCGGCGCAAAGGTCGGGATGATGATCACCCGGGGATACCGCGCGATCCAGGAAATCCAACAACAGGCGCGCGACGGCAACCCGTTCGATTATTTCTTTCAGCGCCCTACCCCGCTCGCACCGCAGAGCCAGACCTTCGAAGCCGGCGGCCGGATAGATTTCGAAGGCAACGAACTGGCACCGCTGGATGAAGACGACGTGCGCGCAGCGGCTCGTTCCCTCAAGGCGAAAGAAGTCAGCTCCATCGCCGTGGTCTACCTGTTCTCCTATATGAACCCGTCCCATGAACGCCGCACGCGGGAGATCATTCTCGAAGAATGGCCGGAAGCGCATGTATCGCTGTCATCCGACGTGCTGCCCCGCATCCGCGAATGGGCGCGCATGTCGACGACACTGCTCAACGCCTATCTCGAACCCGTGCTGGTCCACTATATCGGTGACCTGTCAGACGGGCTGGACGACGGCGGCGTGAAGACACAGCAGCGTTTCCTGATGCAGTCCAATGGCGGCGTCATGCCGTTCAAGGCTACCGTCGCGGGTGCAAAAACCGTCCACACATTGTTTTCCGGCCCTGCCGCGGGCGCGCAGGCTGCGGCCTACCTCGCCGCAGAAGACGCAAAGAAAGGTCTCGTGACGCTCGATATGGGCGGCACGTCCTGCGATATCGCGTTTATCGAAGGCGGCGCCCCGCTCGAAGTCACCGAAGGCGAGATTGCCCGCCGGCGGCTCGATGTCCCTGCCCTCGACCTCACCACCATATCGGCTGGCGGTGGTTCCATCGCCTGGATTGACGGCGGCGGGCTGCTTGCCGTCGGACCGCAAAGCGCCGGTGCCGACCCGGGCCCCGTCTGCTACGGCAAGGGCGGTGAGAACCCGACGGTGACCGATGCCGATATCGCCTGCGGCTTTCTGAATCCGGATTACTTCCTCGGCGGCGCACAATCGCTCGATGTTCCGGCCTCTCTGAAGGCGCTTAAAACAAAAGTCGGTGCGCCGCTTGGCATGACCGCGCTCGATGCCGCAGCAGGCATCCGGCGCATAGTCGATATGCGCATGGCGGACGAGGTCCGTATTTTCGGTGCCAAGCGCGGTGTCGACCCGCAGGAATTCACTTTGCTGCCCTTCGGCGGTGCCGGAGCGGTTCATGCCGCACCGGTGGCTGAAGAGCTGGGCATGACGCGCATTCTGGTGCCGCCGCGCCCCGGCGCGTTTTCGGCCCTCGGCCTGTTATGCACCGACGTGGTCCATGATTATATCCGCTCGGAACTGCGTCCGCTCGACCAGGTACCACCGGACCATGCCGAGGAAATTTTCCGCGAACTGGAAGAACGCGGACGCCAGGAACTCAAGAGCGAGGGCATGGACCCCGCCGGGGCCACCTTCGCGCGCGAGCTGGACATGCGCTACACGGGTCAGGGCTATGAGCTGCGCGTCGGTCTTGACGGTATTGGCGATGCAGGCGGTCTGGACGATGCGGCTCTTGCCGAGGCGCGCGACCGGTTCGACGGCATTCATGCCCGCATTCACGGCCACGCCGCCAAGGAAAAACCGGCAGAAGTCGTCAGCTACCGGGTACGCGCGCGGGTCGCCGTGCCCAAGTACGAGCCCGTCGTCGAACAGAACGTCGCACAGGCACCCGCGCCGGGTGCCGCCAGAAAGGGCAGTCGCGATGTCTGGTTCACATCTGATACGGCGACGGAAACCGCTATCTGGGACCGCAATGCCTTACCGGTGGGCGCGATGCTCGAAGGCCCGGCAATCGTCGAACAGCTCGACAGTACGATCGTGGTTCCCGACGGATGGCACGCCCATGTGGACGGCTCCATGAACCTGATTCTGACGCGGGAGCTGTAGAATGGCGCTTGATCCGATTACCGTGCAGATCCTCAAGAACAAGGTCGCGAGCCTTGTCGACGAGATGCACTATCATTTCTACCGGTCCGGCTATTCCACCATTATTCGCGAAAGCCGTGACTTTTCCTGCGTGATCCTTGACAAGGGCGGAAGGCTGATCGTGCCACCGCCGATGTTCTTCCACGCCCCGTTCTACAAGCATTTTGTCGACCGTACGGTTGAGCTTTACGGCGAAGACGGGCTGAAAGACGGCGATGTCGTCGTCTCCAATCACCCGTATGAAGCCGGTGTGCCGCATGTCTCCGACATGGCGTTTATCGCGCCGATTTTCTGGGAAGGACGACTTATCGGGTTTTCCGGCAGTTGTGCACACAAGGCGGATATCGGCGGCACCAACCCCGGTTCGACCTCGGCGAATTCGACCGAGATCTATCACGAAGGCCTCGTCCTGCCCCCGATCAAGATGACGTCCGAGGGCGCCTATGACGAAGATCTTGAACGCCTGATCCTGACCAACAGCCGACAGCCCGAGCTGGTACGCGGTGATATCCGCGCCCAGATCGCAGCGACCGAAATCGGCGTCAAACGGATGCAGGACCATTGCACGCGTTTCGGCACCGATACGGTAATGGACTCGTTCGCTGCCATCCTGAAAGCCGCTGCCGACGAAATGCAGGCCGCCATCAGCGCCCTGCCCGACGGCGTCGCGTCGGCCGACGGCTATATGGACGATGACGGCGTCGAAATGGACAAGGGCGTCTATTTCGCCGTCACCATCACCAAGAAGGGTGACGACATCACCTTCGATTTCTCCAACTCGCAGGCCCAGGCAAAAGGCCCGATCAACCTGCGCCCGTCGATGGTCGAAGCGTGCGTGTTTTATTCGATGATCGGCTGTCTGGGCCACGACATGCAGTTCAATGACGGCATGCGCGACGTGGTCAAATTCGTCTATGCGCCGCGCACGATCACCAACGCGGAATCACCCGCACCGGTATCGTCATACCAGAAAGCCAATCTGCGCCTGACGGACGTCATCCTCGAAGCGCTGGCGACATTCAACCCAGCCCGGGCAATCGCGGGTTCCGGGTCGTCGGGATCGCTGTCGATCAACTGGCACCAGGGCGGCAAGCCCGGCCATAACACGCTGCAATACGAAATCCTCGGATCGGCCTATGGCGGCGGTCAGGGAAACGACGGCTGCAGCGCGACCGCGACCCATTTGTCGAACCTGCACGTCACCCCGATCGAGATCATCGAGAGCGAATATCCCTGCCGGATTACAGAATTCAACATGGTCGCGGATTCGGGCGGCGCCGGCGAATTCCGCGGCGGCGTTGCCTTCCGGCGGCGCTACGAGGTCACACAGGACTGCACCGTGGTACGTCGCTACGACCGCTTCAAGTACCCACCGCCCGGCGCAAAGGGCGGCCAGCCGGGAGGCGGCAGCAAGTTCGTCATCCGGGCAGGTACCAATGAAGAAGAGCTCACACCTGCGGCCGGCAAGTTCGAACTCAAGGCAGGCCATGCCTTCTATCTGGAAAGCGCGGGCGGCGGCGGTTTCGGCGACCCGGCGGAGCGGGACCGCGAACGCCTCGCCCGTGATATCGACGAAGGCTATGTGAGCGACGAGGCGGCTCGGGAAAAATACGGAATCTGACGTCGGGAAATTGATGAATACACGCCCGCGCCACACACAAAGGAAATACCATGGCAGAACAGCCCGATAACGTCGGCAAGCCCGAAATCACAGAAGCCGAAGCAGGCCCCGGCCACAACCAGCCGAAGGAAGTCGTCTGGGAGCGCTGGCAGAAAAAGCGCACCTTTGTGCGTGCCCTCGAAGGCACTTATGGCGAGCTGCAGGAAGGCTTGATGGAGCAGCCCAGGATATACAAATCCCGGGACTGGCAGTGGAAAGGTGGCCCGGCACTTTTCAACAAACCGATCATCAACCCGCAACGTACCGACATCGCGCAGTCAATCGAGACCCATATCTCGGTCATCGCTCCGGGCGGCACCGGCCAACGCCACGGTCACATGAATTCAGCCCTGTTCTATATAATTTCCGGCAAAGGGTATGACATCCATGACGGCAAGCGCATCGATTACGAAGCGGGTGACGTGATCATCGTCGAAAACGGCTGCGTGCATCAGCACTTCAACGCCTCCGACGAAGAAGACCTCGTCTCGCTGGTAATGAAGGCAAAACCGCTATTCCTGTTCATGCACATGCTGTTCCAGAAGATCGCCGCCTACCCGCCGAAGACGCTGCCGCCGGGCATGGAGCACTGGGAGCCACCGACCGACCTCTAACAGCCGAATAACGTCTGAATCGAGGCCATTACTTTGACGTCTAAGCATCCCGGTTCTATGCTCGACGACATCATTCAAGAAGGAGAAAATTCGCATGGCAGAAAAGCCGGATAACGTCGGCGGTGTCGAGGTAACGGAAGCCGAAGCAGGCCCCGGCCACAACCAGCCGAAGGAAGTCGTCTGGGAGCGCTGGCAGAAAAAGCGCACCTTCGTGCGCGCGCTCGAGGGCACCTATGGCGAGCTGCAACAGGGCCTGATGGACCAGCCGCGGATTTACAAATCCAAAGACTGGGCCTGGAAAGGCGGACCGCAGTTTTTCGACAAGCCGATCATCAACCCGCAGCGTACCGATATCGCGCAGTCGATCGAAACGCACATCTCGGTCATCGCACCGGGCGGCACCGGCCAGCGCCACGGGCATATGAACTCGGCATTGTTCTATATCCTGTCGGGCAAGGGCTACGACATCCATGACGGCAAGCGCATCGATTACGAAGCGGGTGACGTGATCATCGTGGAAAACGGCTGCGTCCATCAGCATTTCAACGCGTCCGACGAAGAAGATCTCGTTTCGCTGGTGATGAAGGCAAAGCCATTGTTCCTGTTCATGCACATGCTGTTCCAGAAGGTCGCGGAATATCCGCCGAAGGAACCGGCACCGGGCTGGGAACACTGGGAACCGCCGACGGACCTCTAGGCACCGGCACCCGCAGCAAAAAGAATTCAGGAAAAGAAAATGACCACACACGAGAGAGACAGAGCCCATATGGGCGCCGACAAGCCCGCAGACTGGTACCGCGAGGAACTGGAAGATTCAGCCGATTTCCGCAAAACGTACCGCAACCGGCTTTCGGTCGTGAAACCCAAAGACATGCCGTTCGAAAATTCACCGGATGGTCTGATCAAGCACCTGGTCCATGAAAACCAGGACACGACGGAAAACTGCGTCGAAGCCTATATGCAGTTCATCAAGCCCAACAGCCATACCGGCAAACGGCGCATCCTCGCAGAACAGATTCTGTTCGTCGCCGAAGGTACCGGATACGATCTGCACTGGGACGTGGAATTCGAGGTCGATACTGAATTCCACTGGTCGTGGAAGGAAGAGCCGAGAAAGTTCGAATGGGAACGCGGCGACTTCATCTTCGTCCCCGCCTACTGCATCCAGCAGCATTTCAATTCAGACCCGGAAAACGAAGCGCGGCTGATAGTAATCACCAACCGCATCTTCAAGGCGATGGGCCTGAACTGGCTTGAACAGGTCGAGAACGCGCCCGATTACGAGGGCGACCTCGAACCGATGCTGGCCGGCCCCGGCTGGCTGCCGGACACCCGCAAAGACAAATAAACGCCGAACAGGCTGATAAAAAAGGCGGGTCAAGAACCCGCCTTTTTTTTGCCCTTATCTCTGTCCGGCCGGACCTCTGACACCAGGATGATTTTTGGGTTTGTAAAACGTCAACCTGCCAGCGGAATCCGCAGGGTGATCTCAAATCCGGAATCCGGCAAATTCCGGGCTACCGCACTACCGCCCAGCGCTTCAAGGTTACGGCGGACGATCCAGAGTCCGATCCCGTAATGGGTCGACACCTCTTCACCATTAGCGATCAGGTGAATGGTCGGGCGATCCGTGAAATAGCGCTCGAAAATCCGTTCCAGATCACCCGGATCAACACCGGGCCCTTCATCAGCAACCGTTATCACAGCCATACCATCTTCGCGGCACAAGCCCACCGACACGGTGCCACCGCGCGGCGAATAACTCACTGCATTTTCCAGCACATTCTCGATCACGGTCTCAAAAAGGACATCACTGCCCCACGCCACAATGCCGTCATCGATTTCCTGCTCGAATGCCAGAGATAACGGCTCGTGATTGCGGCCAAAGGAATCGGAGAGAGACCGCGTCAGTTTGCTCAGGTCGATCCGCTGTTCAGGCGCCTCCATCAACTCCGCCGTCGCGTTATCAAGTTGCCGAGACGCGCTGACCAGCCGGTCAAGACGCTCGGTGGATCTTTCTATCCGGGCGACCGCACGCCCCGCTTCATGCGCATCACCCGTCAATTTTTTCAGCGGTTCAACCGACTGGGAAATCACCGCAAGCGGGCCTTTGAGCGCATGCGCATTTTCTTCCGCAGCCTCCCGGATCGACCGCGCGGAGGCGCGCAGGCCAAGGACCAGACGGTCGAACTCGGTCGCGATACCGGAAATCTCGGGCACACGGTTCTGGTGCTCAAACGACAGGCCGCCCGCATTTCCGGTCCTGATATCATGGGCAAGCCGGGCGAAACGACGAAGATTCGCCCAGATATCGAGGAACATCCACAGGATCACCAGGGCAAAAAGCAGATATATCGCCGCAGCGATCCGTACTTCAGCCGATTGCCAGTAAGGCCGTCCGAGCGACGAGCGCAACACCCTGTCGGCCGACTTGGACACCAGAACAATCCAGCAGCCCTGTAGCGACATCACCGGCACAAGGGATGTCAGAACTTCCTCCGCCCCCGATACATTCGTATAGCGCCTTGCCTCATCCGGCACCGGCCCGCATTCCGCACCTATCCGCGCGAGCCCGCCGGCCTGAAACAGTCTTTCACGCTCCGCATTCAGCTTGCTTGCCGGCAATGGTGGCGCGGCAGCGACAATGAATAGTCCCGCATTCTCGCCCAATGCCTTGGGCCGCAACATCACCCGCACAACCGTCCCCCGGCGCGCAATCCGCAGTACTTCCTTGGCGATGAGATCCGCATTGCCACCATTAAAGGCGCGCAGCATCGGCGTCAGCGCCGTCGCAATAAGCTGGCCTTCAGCCCTTGTATTCTGTTGAAGCAGTGCAACCTTCTCGGCATCCGCATCCCGGAACTCGGAATAGACAATAATCGGCAGGGCAATAAATATGACGACGAGCAGCGCCAACCGTACGGAGAACGAACGATGCAGCGTGGAAACCCGTTGCCACCGGCCAGTCTTAGTCATCCGGGCGCCAGCGATACCCAAACCCGGGATAGTTTTCGATTCCATCGAACCCGGAATCGATTTCCTTGAACTTTCGCCTGATACGCTTGATGAAAGTGCGGACGTTTGAGCGATACCCATCGGCCCCAGGACCGGCGACAAAGCCTTTGCCGTGAACCATATCGTACAATTCGCGGTAGCTGATATCGTGGCCGGCGCGGCTGGCGAGACAGTGCACCATCCGGAACTCGGTAAAACTCAGCGGGACCTCGTTTTTGCCCCACTTTGCCCGTCCGGTCGTAACGGCAAGCTGCAACGGGCCGACCGCAACGTCCTCCGTCATATCGACCGGAGGCAACGGTGCGTCATCGCGCTGCTGTTTCGGCCCCTGCAGCGTCAGTTCGATCCGCTTTGCCAGGATCGAAAAGCTGCGTGATTTCTCGACAAAATCGACAGCCCCGCCATGAAGGGCCGCTTCCTCGTAGAACTGATCGGTCAGCACCGTGAGGAAGATGACGGGAATATCGCAACCGCGCTCGCGCAGACGCCTGAGCACCTCTATCCCGTTAACCTTGGGCATTTTCCAGTCGAGTAGTATCAGGTCACCGCCCAGCCCCTGCCCGAACCAGTCGAGGATTGCTTGTCCATCAGGGAACCCTTCAATTTCATATCCGGAATCCAGAAGATTCCCCGTCAGGGATTCCCGAAACAGAGGGTCATCGTCCGCGATCAGGATCCGCGGCGATTCCATACTTCTTTTAGCGAGACGTCTCGGCATTGGCCCATTTAATCCGGCTGGCGCATGTCTCAATTAACATGGCATTTTTCGTCGGTTGTTCCGCACTGATCTCATAGGTCAGCGCTCGGAATTTTTGCGCGTTAAGGTCTGGATAGAAGAACAACCGCATCCGGCAACCATCCTGTTCCCAGGCCCAGACCGTTGCCGGTTGCGCAAGCGTAATATGCTGCGGCGCACCGAGCATCTCCTCGATTGTGGCCTTGTCGAGACCGACCAACGATTTGGGATCGATGATTTCAGGTTTCATCCTGGGTCTCGGCACATCCGCGTCGCCACGGCTACTTACTTTGATTTTTTGCCTGCTCTGGGCGGCGGTGACATCCTCCGGGTCCGCCCAATCTACCTGGGACCGGAGTTCACTACCCGTCGGCACAGACGCCTGCTGACCGCCCTGCCCCAGCGCGTCGAAGCGTTCAACGAGCGCGCAACCGGAAACCAGCCCCGACATCACGGTTACACACACCGCGCTTTTGGCGCGGGCGACCAACATTCGCATGTTGTTATCCTACCCTTTGCGGGACCAACCCCTCACACCCGCCGGCC
>CAJQLI010000187.1 GCA_905479125.1 uncultured Alphaproteobacteria bacterium
TGATGCCCACCGCCGGTTCCGCGACCCCCATCTCCGTGACCCCCATCTCCGTGACCGCCATATCCGCGTAGCCGGTCGTAAAGCGCGATCTGATGACGGGACAATGCGTCCTTCATCGCCAGATGATATTTCAGATGCGTCGCCCTGAGGCGCGCGTCCAGCGCGCCGATTTCTGCCGTCTGCCGCACCAGAAGAGTTTCCGTAACGCGGCCCGACCGGAACAGGGATTCGAGCGCGGTTTCCGCCTCGACAAGCGCCGTTCCCAAAGGCACCGCCTCTGCCTGCATCTCGTCAAACAGCTTCTGCGCTGCCGCTTTCTGTTCAGCGGTCAGACCAAGCCCGTCGGCAAGGTCGATAACGTGCCTTGGCCCGGGATACCCGTTCAGTTCCGCGGCGAGCGCATATCCCGCTCCTTTGCCGGTCCTCAACGCGTCTATGCGCTCGGCCGACATTGCTTTTACGGGCCGGTCTGTGAACGCCTTATACGGAGACGCGGCGATTGTGCCGATGGCGACAATGCCAAGACCGAGGATCAAAACCGCTTTCTTCATACCGCACTCCTTCTGGTTCATAGGGTCACACGAAAATTGTCGCCCTGCTCCGCCGCTGGTTCGCTGATATGGCGGCACTTCAGCATCCCCGTATCGACGCTTATGCCAACAGGCGTGCCATCACATGGACATCGTACACATCGTCGTCCAGCCGAAAACTGCGCCGCAAGGTGCCCTCAACCTCGAATCCGTTTCGTTCATACAGGGCGACCGCCGGCGTATTGGCGGAAACAACGGCCAGCTGCACGCGTTCAATCGCGTTCTGTTGCGCCCAGTCGAGTACGAATTGAACAAGCGCCGTCCCGACCCGGACCCGGCGCCATTGCGCATCGACACCGATATCCAGTTGGAGAACCCTGTCACGCTCCGGCGGCGGGTGGCGGCGGCATATGGCCAGCCCTGCCAGTTCGCCACTGCATTCGGCAACAAATATCCGAAATAACCCGTCATCGGACGTCGCCCCGATCACGGACCGGAGAAGTTCGACCCCGGTCACGGGATCAAAACCCGAAACGACCATAAAAGGATCATTACGGCCGAGCTGCTGCACCAGCGCGGCCAATGAGGCCGCGTCCGCTTCCGTTGCCTCGCGGATGATCGGAATGAGCGACCGGGGCTCTTTTATATTCGGAGACATTTTCAACTCGCCTTTCGGGGTGCCCGGAAACCCACCTATTCCGCCGCAATCGCCGGGGTGTCATATGCAGTGATGCGTGGCGCTTCCCCGTCATACCGCTCGATATCGACCAGGGCCGACTGCGCGATGCAGCTTTGCGCGAGCTTTGACGAGCCTTTGTCGACCGTCAGTACATTGGGATTGCCGTGTTTTTCCAGGCTGCCGATATCGCCCGCATCCAGCGGGTCGAGCCAGGCACCGGTCGACAGGCGCACCACGCCGGGACGTATCCGGTCGGTCACCACCGCACCTGCAAGGCAGGCGCCCCGATCATTGAACAGACGCACGATATCGCCGTCGCCAATGCCCCGCGATGCCGCATCATCCGGGTGCAGCCAGACGGGTTCGCGGCCGGCCACCTTTGTATCCTGGCTGGGGCCGCCGAAATCGAGCTGGCTGTGCATCCGGCGCAGCGGCTGGTTCGATATCAGATGCAGCGGATGGCGCGCGGCCTTGTCGGAACCCAGCCATTCGACAGGTTCCAGCCAGGCGGGATGACCGGGGCAGTCGTCATAGCCGAACCCGTCGATGGTCTCCGAGAATATCTCGATCTTGCCCGACGGTGTTTTGAGAGCCGCTTTTTCGGGATCATTGCGAAACGCCTCGAACAATATCTGCGACTCCTCGGGTGTCTCGAATTCGAAAACGCCCTGTTCCCAGAACGCGTCAAAACCCGGCATCTCTATTTCAAGCCGCGATGCGTTCTGGCGCGCCACATCATACATATGACGCAGCCAGTCCATCTCGTCCCGGCCCTCGGTATAGGCCTCCCCGACGCCAAGCCGTTCCGCCAATCCGGCGAAAATGTCGTAATCGCTGCGCGCCTCGCCGACCGGCGGCACGGCCTGCTGCATGGCGATGAAAAACCGGTCGCGCAGGCCACAGCCGATATCATTGCGTTCCAGGGTCGTCGTCACCGGCAGCACGATATCCGCACGGCGCGCCGCGGGCGTCCACCATGGCTCATGCACGATAATGGTTTCCGGTTTCTGCCAAGCCGTGAGAAAGCGGTTCAGATCCTGCTGCTTGTGGAACGGATTGCCGCCCGCCCAGTAAACCAGCCGGATATCGGGATAGGTCAGTTTATTGCCGTTGAAGTCGAACTCGGCGCCGGGGTTGAGCAGCATGTCGACCACGCGGGCGACCGGCACATAGGCTTTGACGTTGTTCTTCCCCTTGGCGAGACCGATGCCCGGCATTCTGGATGACGGCGCGCCGGTCGTACCGATGGAACCGTAGCCGATGCCCACCCCGCCGCCCGGCAGGCCAATCTGGCCCAGCATGGCCGCCAGCGTGATCGCCATCCAGCAGGGCTGTTCGCCATGATCGCTGCGCTGGACGGACCAGCTCATCGAAATCATCGTCCGCGTCGCCGCCATGCGCCGGGCGAGGCTGCGGATCGTGTCCGCATCAATACCGGAAATCTCTGCGGCCCAGTCGGCATCCTTGGCGAGACCGTCCGTCTCACCGATCAGGTAGGCATGAAAGCGGTTAAAGCCGGTGCAGCACCGGCCGAGAAAATCCGGGTCGTGCAGGCCTTCTGCAACCAGCGTATAGGCGAGGCCGAGCATGACAGCGGTGTCGGTATTCGGCCGGGCGGCCAGCCATTCGGCATCCAGCTCGTCGAGGAAATCGTCCCGCACCGGGCTGATCTGGACGTATTCAATCCCGGCGGCACGGGCATCCCGCAGGTAATTCTGGGTTTCGTGCCGGGCGAACCCGTCTTTCGACACCTGGCTGTTTTTCGGCGACACGCCGCCAAACGACACCATCAGCTTGGTGTTTTCGACAATGCCGGGCCAACTCGTCGGACGCAGCACCGGCTCCATCGAGCCTGTCACGCGCGGCACGATCACCGAGGCCGAGCCGAAGGAATAGTTCGTCACCTGATCGACGAAACCGCCGATATCGTTGAGAAACCGCTTCAGCTGGGTTTCCGCCGAATGGAACGACCCGGCACTCCCCCAGCCGGACGAGCCGAAAATTGCTTCATTGCCGTGCTCGGTCCGCACCCGGTCCAGCTCCGCCGCGACAAGCTCCAGCGCCTTTTCCCACGACACGGCAACAAACGGCTCGGTCCCGCGTCCCGACGTGTCGCTGTTATGGCCGTCTTCGAGCCAGCCCTTGCGCACCATCGGCTGCTCGATCCGGCACTCATGATGCACCACCCCCGGCATTGCCTGGATCATCGGTGACGGTTCGGGGTCACCCTCGAACGCCGTGATGCCGGTAACGCGGCCGCCCTCGGTCTGCACCCGGTAAGCGCCCCAGTGGGAAACCGTGAGGGGATCGGTGGGGGTCTGGTCGGTCATGATGGTGGCTCCGGGAAAAGACGAATGGGCACTGAACGTGTCAGTCTAGAGCACCGTCCGCACTTCCCATAATTCGGGGAAAAACCTTATATCGAGTGCTTTCTGCAGATAAGCCACGCCCGCCGTGCCGCCGGTACCGCGCTTGTTGCCGATGATGCGCTCCACCGTGGTGACGTGGCGGAAGCGCCATTGCTGGAACCAGTCTTCAAGATCGACCAGTTCTTCGGCGAGCTCGTACTCGGTCCAGTGGTTTTCCGTATCGCGATAGACCTGCAGCCATACATCGGTAACGCCGGGATGCGTCGTGTAACGCTCTGTCACGTCACGGGTCAGCACGTCTTCCGGCACGGCAAGGCCCTTTCGCGCAAGCAGACGGAGGACGACATCATACAATGTCGGGCTTTCAAGGGTTTCCTGCAGGATCCGGTAATGCTCGGGCCGGTCGCGATGCGGTTCCAGCATGGCGCGGTTCTTGTTGCCGAACAGGAATTCGATCTGGCGGTACTGAAACGACTGGAACCCGGACGAATGGCCGAGCGCGTCGCGGAAAGTCAGGTAATCCGCCGGGGTCAGGGTCGACAGCACATCCCAGGACTGGATCAGCTGCGACTGAATGCGCCCGATCCGCGCCAGCATCTTGAAGGCAGGGCGCAGGTCATCTGCTTCTATCGCGGCTATGGCGGCGCGCATTTCGTGCAGCGCCAGCTTCATCCAGAGCTCGGTCGTCTGGTGAATGACGATAAAGAGCTGCTCGTCATGCTTGTCCGAGACCGGGCGCTGTGCCGACAGGATAGAATCGAGCTGCAGGTAATCGCCATACGTCATGTCCTCGGCGAAATCGGTATGCGCACCCTCGGGCAGCGTGGACGGCTTTTCGTCGTCGCTCATGTCACGGCTGCCTTTATTCTGAAGTCGGGATTGTCCCATTCGCGTTTATCCATCACGTGGCGCAGGTGGGTGACCGCATTCCACAGATCCTGGTAGCGCAGGTAAAGCGGCGCGAAGCCGAAACGAAGGATATCGGGCGTCCGGAAATCGCCGACCACCCCGCGGGCGATCAATGCCTGGATGATGGCGTAACCTTCATCGTGGCGGAAACAGACCTGGCTGCCGCGGTTACCGGCATCAGCCGGGCTCGCGAGCGTCAGACCGTGATCGCCGCATTCCTGCGCGACCAGGGCGGCGAAACATTCAGTCATCAAGATGGATTTGCGGCGCAGGTCCTCGGCATCGGCTTCCAGATACAGATCGACGCCTTCCTCCAGCGCGACGAGGGCCAGGATCGCCGGCGTGCCCGCAAGATGGCGCGTAATACCTTCCGCCGGGCGGTAGCGCTGTTCGAAATCGAAAGGTGCCGCATGTCCCATCCAGCCCGAAAGCGGCTGATGCGCCGCATCCTGGTGCCGCGCCGCGACGAACAGAAACGCCGGCGCGCCCGGTCCACCGTTCAGATACTTGTAACCGCAGCCGACGGCGAAATCGGCATGGGCGCCGTTCAGGTCCACCGGCACCGCACCCGCCGAATGCGCGAGATCCCACAGCATCAACGCGCCCGCTGCATGGGCCGAGGCCGTCACCGATGTCATATCGAGCATGGCCCCGGTGCGGTAATCGACATGGGTCAGCATAACAACCGCGACCTCGTCGGTAACGGACGCCGCGACGTTTTCCCTGTCGACTGTCCGCACCTCGTATCCGGCGCCGAGGACCGAGACCAGTCCTTCGGCCATGTAGATGTCAGTTGGGAAGTTGCCGTCCTCTGTCAGGATCACCTTGCGCTCGGGGCGCAGCGCGCAGGCCGCGGCGAGGAGCTTGAACAGGTTCACCGATGTGGAATCCGCAGCGACCACTTCGCCAGGTGCCGCACCGATGATGCGCGCGATCTTGTCGCCGATACTCTGCGGCAGGCGCAGCCAGCCATGCGTGTTCCAGCTCGTGATCAGCGACTGGCCCCACTCTTCACGGGTCACATCGATCAGCCGGGTGAGGGTCCGACGCGGCAAAGGGCCGAGCGAATTGCCGTCGAGATAAATGACACCTTCCGGCAGCTCGAACTGCTCGCGGAACGGGCCCAACGGATCTTCGCGATCAAGCGCCGAAAGTGTCTCGCTGGTGATCATGGTGTCTCAAACTTGAGACAAGGTTTTCGCGCCACACACCCAAAGATCGAAATCGTTGTGTTCATACGACCGATTAGAGCGCACCTGCCCCGATATTTCCACAATTTCGCCGCAGCCCCGCCTCAATCGGATCGCTTACTGCACGCCTGAAACAACCAACCCCCTCTTTCCGACAGGTCCGAAGACGAAAGGAACATGCTATGACATTGATAAAAAACGCACTTATCGCCGGCAGCATCGCCGGACTTCTATCCGCCTGCTCCGGCACGCTGATCCAGGCCGAGCGCGCCGCTCCGGCAACCGATCCGTTCGCGGCCGCCCTGCAGACCGGATATGCAACCCTTGCCCGCGAAGAGCTTGATGAAAGCGATTTCAGCGACGCCGATACATTTGCCGGCCGTGCCCTTTCCGCCGCCAACGGCAAACCGCCCGCGCCTGAAAACTTCGATGCGCGCAAAATACCGGCGGAGACGCTGCCGGCGCTTGTCGATGCGCGGAACCGGTTGCTTGCCGTCCTCGATGGCGGCGCACGGAGGACGCTGCCCGGCAAAGCAGCAGCGGCACAACTCGCCTTCGATTGCTGGATGCAGGAACAGGAAGAAAACTTCCAGCCGGGCGATATTGCAGCCTGCCGCGATCGCTTCACCGCAGCCCTCGGCCTGCTTGAAAGCAAACGACTCGCCAGCGCCGCACCGGCACGCCCGCTCCCGACACCGACGTCGCTGAAAACCACGATGCGCCCGACACAGCTCTCGACGCGGTTCGTGATATACTTTGACCTGGACACCGCAAGCCTGGTCCCGGGTTCCGAATCCGAGATCACACGGGCGGCGGCAGCCGCGCGGCGCTCAGGTGCGGCAATGGTGCGCGTCACCGGTCATGCCGACCGGTCGGGTTCCACCGGTCACAACATGAAACTGAGCCGCGCACGGGCGCAGGAGGTGGTGCGTGCATTACGACGCCTCGGCCTGCCGGAAATCGGCGTCGCCACCCAGGCATATGGTGAAGAAAAGCCGCAGGTACTGACTGAAGACGGCGCTGTCGAAGCACGTAACCGGCGCGTCGAGATCGAACTGACGCATTAAGCCGGTTTCGAGACCAATACGAAAAAGCGCGGACCGTAGGGTCCGCGCTTTTTCAATTCAACATCGACGAGCTCTAAGCGGGCGCCGGAATATTCGTGACGAGTTGGGCAATCTTGCCGGTCAGCTGCGCACCGATTTCTCCACCCTCACCCTTGAGATTATGTTCGAGGACAAAATCAACCGCTGCAAAATGTGCCGCGATGACTTTAAGCTGCTTGTCGCTGGCCGAGGCGGTTTCGACCCTCAGGTAATTGCACAAAGAGCCGCCGACGGTCGTCAGCAGGTCATAGCCGAACGACCCGCCCTGCCCTTTAACGTTATGCACGACCTCAAAGATGGCGCGAATCTCCGCCTGGTTGTCGCCCGGCTTGTCATTGGCGGCGGCAAGCGCCTGCTTGGCGCGGGCAATATCCTCTCCGATCCATTCGAGAAAACTGTCAGCAAGCGCGGCAACGGCGGCCTCCGCATCCCGGACCGCATCCGGCACGGCATCGGCGTCCACTTCAGGTGGGGCCGGTTGCACGGCGTTGGTGTCCACTAGATTTCTCCTGATCACGGCACACCCTCAGAACAGGTTTCAGGCGCGCCATATTTGTAATTTCAGGAGTATTAAACGCCGGGCACGTTAATACGCCGTTAACGCCAAACACCCGCGGTTACCGCGAGTTTCATCGTATTGCAAAGATATACAATGCAGTTTTTCACCCTCGCCGCGACTTGCAAAACCACGGGCGGAGTCGTAAACCGTTAAGGACAATTAATGTCTGAATTTGGACGGTCGCCGGATCGTCGCCAACACACTCTAAGGAGCCAAAATGAAAAACAGGCTTGGTATTTTTACGATTTCCGCACTGACAGCGGTTGCGAGCACAGCCCATGCCCATCCGGGAACGGAAGTCGGCGGCGGTTTCCTGCACCCCGTAGCCGGTGTTGACCACCTGGTCGCCCTTGTCGCCAGCGCGCCCGTCGGCCTGCTGATCGTCGGCGGCGTTGCCCTTGCCGGTGCCGTAATTGGCGCCGGGATGATGATCCGGCGCAGCCGCCAGGGCTGATCCCCCGATTTCGGGCGTTGAGCCCAAAAAAAGCCGCCGGTGTCTGCCGGCGGCTTTTTTCATGCCGGTTCGTGGCCGGTCGTTTGTGTCATGAATCGGCAAAATCCCGGCGCTCTGCAATACGCGATACGGCATAGCCGAACACCAACCCCCAGAAGGCAGCGCCGATACCGAATATCGAGACACCGGCCACGGTAATCAGAAACGTGACCAGCGCCCCGAGGGAAAACTTACCCCCGAACCCGCTGACGAAAGCCGATTGCAGCACCGGCATCATCGCGAGCCCCGCGAGAGTTGCGATAAATGCCGCGGGCAACGCCATGCCCACCTGTACCGCCGTCGGGGCGAGAATGCCGAAGATCAGGATAAAAATTCCGAACCAGATCCCGCCGACAAAACGCCAGGCGGGATCGCCGGACACGTTCAGAATCGCGTTGGCCGGCGCGGTGACCACCGTCGGCACACAGCCCAGCATGCCGTAAACAACAGTGCCACTGCCACAAAGAAGGGTCGCCATGTTTTCAGGCGGCCGATAGCCGGCATTGCGCGCGATGGCAAACCCCTGAGTGTTGTGAATGCCGACCACTGTGACGGTCAGCGGAATAACCAGCTCAACAATCGCCGTCAGGTTAAAAACAGGTCGGAATATGATCGGCTCTGCGACCTTTAGCGCCATATCGCCGGTGGGACCGAACGAGCCTGTCACGACAATGGCGATTGATCCGGCAACGAGCGCCGCAAGTACGGGCGGAAACCGGCGCTGAACCGTCGGGACCGCCATCACCGCGAGATAGCCCGCAACCATAGAGCCTGCAATCCAGATACTGCTATCAAACGCACCGATCATGCGCATCCCGTAGGGCAGGAAAACGCCCGCGACCATCGCCATGATAATCGGTTCGGGCAGTGCTGCGGTGACCCGCCGGATCAGGCCGGTCACAGCCAGCAGGAGGATAAGCGCCCCGGTCACCAGGTAAGCACCGACAAGTTCCGGCATCGAAAAATGCATGAGCGCCGGACCGACAATCACCACACCCGGCATACTGTAGCCAATGGTCAATGGCTGACGGTACAGGTAGCAGACCCCGAGCGACAGAACGCCGCTTAACGCATAGGCGGCAAACAGCCACGCCGCAATTACGTCTCCCGGCAGCGACGCTGCCGCACCCACCGCGAGAATCATCGCCCCCGGCCCGGTCGCGGCAAATAGAAATGCGCTGAACCCGTTGACCAGGTTGTGGCCGAAGGCATGACGCAACATGCCGACAAGGCCGGGCAATGGGCGCACTAAAGGTTCTATCGCAGATTTACGTTCCACCATGTGACTGTTCGTCCCTTCCTCTCCGCTGATAGCAGATCAGACGTACCCGGCAAAGTCGCGTCCGACGTCCCGGTCTGCGTACACGCCACAGGCGGGGAAGAACAGCCAAACGGCACCAATCCGTCAAGGATCGGTTAACCAGGTAATTTCACGCTAATTAAATCCGGCGGCAGTAAGACAGATAAGGGGAAACTCTTAGCCATGATGGCGCAAAGACATGCAGGAACGCAGACCCACACGACGCGCTAAGCGCAGAGGCCGGAAGCGGATCGCTTTCAGCATTGTCATGCTCGGTCTTGTTGTCTCGGCCCACCACCTCCTGGCATCCCTGGAGACCACATCGATCGCCGCGCTCGAGCAAAACAGCGCCGCCAAGAAAATCGGGATGCTTGCAGCACAGGCTGCTGCGCGGGCGCGGCAGAACGGCGCCACCGGTTTCAGAGAATTGCAGAATGATGACCACAATTCCCTGCCCGGCCCGGCTGCGGCGGGACTTGCCATGAGGCTCAGCGGCAGCCCCGCATTGCAGGCCCGTTTCCGCCAGATCCAGAAAGCCACGGCAAGAGCGCTGAACAAGGCCTCGACCGAGGGCAGGAAACTTTCGACCCTGGCGACACCCCTACCGGCGGTGATTGGCACCCGGGGCGATAACGACGGCAGACTCTAAACGGCACCCGCGGGCGGAAATACCGATCCACCTCTGGCAGAGGATAACTCTGCCAGGGCAAATCGGCGCCGTGCGCGACGACACGCTTTTAGAAATCCGAATGGAGCTCCATCAGAGCCTGCCGGTCAGGTCGCAATGCTGGGACGCTCAGCGATACGCGCCCGCCAGGCGGCGAGGTGCACATAATCCTGCGGTATTTCGATCTTCGCGAAATCCGCAAATCCCAGACCTATGAAAGCGGTGATATCCGCGACCGAGAACCCGTCACCCGCCAGGTAGGGCCGTTTAGCCAGTACGCCATCCAGATAAGCCATCCCGGCAAGTGCCCGGTCCCGTTGGTGTTCGCCCCATTCTGCGTTCTGGTAACCTTCGATATCCGGCCCGAGACCCGGGGTCGCGTGATGGAAATAGGCGGATACCGCATCCATCACGCCAGCTTCGGCGCGCCGCTGCATCATGTTGATGACAGCCCGTTCCTGAGGCGTTCGGCCGGTCAGCGTCGGCTCGCCCGAGACGTGGTCCAGATATTCGGTGATCGCGGTACATTCAGAGATGGTCGTGCCGTCTTCAAGTTCGAGCACAGGCACGGCACCGCTGGGGTTTTTTTCAAGGAACGTCGCCGCCCGGTGTTCACCCGCCAGTAAATCGATCTGCACGAACTCCACCTGATCAGTGAGGTTTTTCTCGGCCAGAGCAACACGGACACGCGCCGGGTTCGGGAAGCCTTCAAACTCATAAACTTTCATCTCGATACACCTTCTATGTTTTATGAAACCTGTCTACCTACTGATCGGTAGGTTGCCATACCCTGCCTGTCAACCCTATCTAGTGATAGGTAATCACGAAGATGGAAATGAAATGAGCGACACGATCACCAGATTGCTGGATGCAGCGGAAACCGGCATCCGCCTGCGCGGCTATCATGCGGTGAGTTTTCGCGACCTGGCGGAAGAGTTGGGAATCAAAAGCTCCAGCGTTCACTACTATTTCCGACAAAAGGAAGACCTCGGACTGGCCGTTGTCGAGAGATACACCGAACGTGTTTTCGCCGCACTCACAGCCGAGACGGCGAATACCGAAACACCGATCGATTATCTGACGGCATTCGTCTCGGTATACCGCCACGCGCTTAAAGGATCGGACAGCATATGCCTGTGCGGCATGCTCGGCGCAGAAAGTGCGGGCCTGCCGGAAAAACTGGCCGCCGCTGTCGCCGCCTTCTTTCAGGAAAACATCGACCGGATCGCCGCGAACCTGCCCCGAACCATGCCGGCGAAAGCACGCCGCGAAAAAGCGACCCATATACTGGCCACCCTGCAAGGCGCGATGACCGTTGCGACCAGCCTGAAATCACACAAGGTATTCGACAACGCAGTAAGGGACCTGCTGGCAGGCGCAGAGGTTTGATCGCTATCAGAGAGGGCCGGCAATGGCCGGGGCCGTCCGATTAAACTGTCTGGGTCATGTAAAAGAGGGAGAGTGGTGCACCCGAAGAGATTCGAACTCCTAACCTCCTGATTCGTAGTCAGGTGCTCTATCCAGTTGAGCTACGGGTGCACGACGGCAGGTGTATAGCCAATGCGCGCCAGCGGTGCAATGCGTACTTTAGGGGGGTTCAGGAAAATCTCGAACAGATCGAACATGTCCCGACACGGCGACAGATCGCGCATCTCCTCCAAGATGTCCCGATTGCGATCAATCTTGGACACTATACGCGGAGCCGATTCAGTCCGACGGCCGGCTGGAGACACAAAAAAGGAATAGATTCGTGCAGGTTTTCGCCGGTAGCGCCGCTAAATCGGCGTTTTTGTGGGCATAATCGCAGCAAACGCGCTGATATCGGGCAACAAAAGGTTGATTCAGCGCTGATCAAGCCAACCGGTAGTGCCAAATATGACACGGACAATCGGCTTGTAGAGGGCGAATCGTTAAAGTAATATGCGCTCTGGTTGGCACGGGTTAGTGAATTCTTACTATTTTCCAATTATTTGCTGAGACCTCGTTGTCGAACCGTTGAAATGAAATATTGGGGGTAAGGCCGAACATGGCCCGAGTGATAACCCGAACACGAACTGCGAAAAACTGTGTAACTCTTATTCTGGCGGCTGGTTTGCTTGGCGGGTGCTCAATGGCATCCGACGCATTGTGGCCGTCGCTGACGGGCGAAGACCCCGCCAGCAGCACGAGTGCGAGCAACATCCCTGCATCTCAGGCAGAGGCAAACCGCCAGCCCACGCTGTCGCCGCCACCGCCGCCGTCATTGGGGCGCACGAATTTCGTGCCGCCGCAGATTTCGCAGGGTGCGGCAACCGGCACCTATGTCGGCCAGCGTGTTGTTCAGCTCCGCAGCGAACTTCAGCGCCTGCAGGGTCAGATCGGCCAGCAGAATGCCCAGCTTCAGGCGATCCGCAACATGACGGTGCAGCATTCGCAAAATTATCACGGCACGGTCGCCGCGGTGAACGCGCGTCTGCAGGTCGGCACCACCCCGGGCAACCCGACACTGGTCAATCAGTGGAATGTCGCCCAGGCCAGCCTTGCCCAGGTCGAGAATGACATCGCGCAGATGAATTCACTGGCCAATGGCGTAGCCGGCACGTCGACCCTGTCGGCTTATCTGCTGGAAACCACGCGTGCGGCCTATGGCCTGTCGGGTGCAATCGATTCAGATCACCGCCAGCTCGCCATCCTCGAAGATGAAGTCAACCGTACCGTCGTGTTGATCGACCGCCTGCTCAACGAGCTGAGCGAGGATATCAGCCGCCAGAACAATTATCTGAGCAGCGAACGTACAAACCTGACGACCATGGCCCTTGCCATCAAGAACGGCGAGCTTCTGGGTTCCAGCCTCGGCAACCGCGCATTCTCGTCATCGGCACCAGCCGCCAGCGGTTTTGCCGCCGCGCCGGCCACAAGCCAGGGCGGCGTCCGCCGTCCGCTGGTCGTCATCCGCTTCGACCGGACAAACGTTCAGTATGAGCAGCCGCTCTACAATGCCGTAAGCCGCGCCCTTCAGCGTCGGCCCAATGCGTTGTTCGACCTTGTCGCCATCGCCCCGAACCGCGGTAACGCAGCCCGGGTCGCGCTCTCGGCAAGTTCTTCGAAGAAAAATGCTGAAACAGTTCTGCGGTCGCTGTCCGATATGGGCCTGCCGCTGGACCGGGTCCGCCTGTCCGCACTGACAAGTAACACCGCGGCGACAAACGAGGTGCACGTCTACGTGCGCTGATCGTCCCGGTTACAAAGACAAAAAACGGGCGTCTTCTGGACTCCCGTTTTTTTTCGACCCGGGATATCCCGGCAACCACCCTGACCCGATTATTGCGCCGGGTCCCTGCCCCGCGCGCGGCCCTCAAGGCCCCTGCGGATATTCTCGATATCGGGCCCCCCGGGCGCTATCTCGAAAACGGATTCAACCGACGTGTAATCAAAGTACCCCATACGGGCGAGCGGGCGGCATTTCAGAATATCTATCTTGCCGTCTTCGGTAATCACATCATCGTTGATATGCACGCCGAGCACTTCACCAACCACGACATAGACAATGTTGTCGGCCGAGTTCCCCGGCAGCGTCAGCGTCGTGTGATACCTGCATTCAAGATGTACGGGTGATGCCTTGACCCGGGGTGGTGCGACCATTTTGGATGCCACCATTTCGAGCCCCGCCATCTCGGCCTCATCCACGTCGGGCGCGACCATCTGGGCTGTCGTGTTAATCGCATCGCGCAATTCCCACGTCGCCATGTTGCAGACGAATTCGCCGGTAAGCAGGGCGTTGCGCGCGCTGTCCTTTGGCCCACCATCTTGAACCCGGGAGCCCGATGAGAACATCACGTAGGGCGGATCGTAGCCGAGATTATTGAACTGACTATACGGCGCAAGATTGACGCCGCCCTCGGTATCGAGCGTCGTAATCCAGCCGATAGGCCGCGGCACCACGATCGATTTATAGGGATTGTACGGCAGACCGTGATCATTCTTGGCTGTTTCATAAAACATGCGCGCCTCCGATTATAATTTTTATCGCTGACGGATTATTGAGCCGCTTCCCGCTGAACGCAAATATAACGGCAGGTCTTATTCCGGACGATCCACGGGCATGTTGTCGATTAACCGGGTCGCCCCCAACCGCGCGGCCGCAAAAATGCGCAGGTTGTCTGCGTTGGCAATCGCGGGCACGAGCGTATCGGCATCGCAGATCTCAAAATAGTCGACGCTGTCGAACCCGGCATCGAGCAGTGCCTGTCGTCCCCACGCACATTGAGCAGCGATATCGACCCCGTCGTGCAAACGCCCGGCGAGCGCGAACATAGTGCCGTAGAGTGCCGGCGCAGCGCGGCGCTGCCCCGGGTCGAGATAGGCATTCCGCGATGACAGCGCAAGACCGTCACGTTCGCGCACCGTCGGGATCCCGACGATGCGGATATTCATCCCCAGTTCCTCGACCATGCGCTGGACGACCTTGAACTGCTGGTAATCCTTTTCCCCGAAATAGGCGACATCAGGCGCACAGTGTTCAAACAGGCGCGACACGACAGTTGTCACCCCGTCGAAATGACCGGGGCGCGCAGCACCGCACAATCCTTCGGTGATGCCGGAAACGGTGACGGTGATGCCGAAACCGTCCGGATACATTTCCGCGGCATCAGGCGCATAAACGAAATCGACCCCATGCGCATCGAACAGGGCGATATCTTCCGCTTCATTTCGCGGATAGGCATCAAAATCCTCACCTTCGCCGAACTGGGTCGGGTTGACGAAAAGGCTGGCGATGACCAGGCCACAATCACGCCTGGCGCGCTTGACCAGTTCCAGGTGTCCTTCATGCAGGGCCCCCATGGTCGGCACGAGCCCGACAAGTTTTCCGTCGTCGCGAAACGGTTGCGTTGCGGCCCGCAGGTCGGCGGCTGTCCGCAGGATGGTCAGGGAAGGCGAAACTTCAGGTGCAGTCACGGTGTAGTCACAGTGCAATTACGGTGTCGTCACGGGATGATCTCGTGTGTGGGAAGGGGCGCCGCTCAGGGTTTGAGCTGGCGAACCTCTGCCCCGTCCGTCTTTGGTGCGCCGAAGCAGTATTCGGCTGACGGGAACCGGCGGGCGCGCACGTCTTCGGCATATGCCGCGGCGGCCTTGCCAAGCTCATCACCGAGTTCGGCATAGCGCTTGACGAATTTTGGTGTGAAGTCGCTGAACATGCCCACGAGGTCTTCGGTTACCAGCACCTGTCCGTCGCATTCGACAGACGCGCCGATACCGATCGTCGGCACCGCGACGATCTGCGTGATTTCGCGTGCGACCGGTTCCATCACGCCTTCAACGACTATTGAAAACGCGCCGGCATCCGCAACCGCGCGAGCATCGTCGATCACCTGGCGGGCAACCGTCGTATCCTTGCCCTGAACCCGGAAACCGCCATAGGTGTTCACCGATTGCGGCATCAGTCCGATATGCCCCATTACGGGGATACCGCGCTGTGCCAGAAATTCGATCGTCGATGCCATTGCGACGCCGGCTTCAAGTTTCACGCCGTCGCAGCCGGTTTCCTGCATCATGCGCGCGGCATTGCGATAGGCCTGCTCTGCCGATTCCTGGTAGGAGCCGAACGGCATGTCGACAATCACGCAGGCGCGCTCCGAGCCGCGCACGACGGCGGCGCCATGATTGATCATCATGTCGAGCGTAACAGGCAGCGTGGTATCGAACCCGTAAACCACCATACCGAGCGAATCACCGACCAGAAGACAGTCGACATGTTCGTCGAGAAACTGCGCCATCGGCGCGGTATAGGCCGTAAGAACCGCAATTGGTTCTCCGCCCTTGCGCGCCGCGAGTTCCGGCGCTGTAATCCGTTTAATCCGGCTAGGGGTGCTCATCGTCGCCCTCCGTGAGCTTGTCCGGCTGAAGTTGCGGCTTTTCTACCCCCTTTTTCGCACGTGCGAAAGGATTTCCATTCGAATGTGGTTGAACCATTGAGATTTAAAGGAAAAAACCTGCCCTGCTTCCGCCGGGCCGGTGCCGTTATCGGGCTTGGCGCCCTGATTACGGGCTGTACAATTACGCCACAACTCCCGCGCCAGCACATGATATCGGCGGCAAATCCGCTCGCCTCGGCGGCGGGTCGCGATATTCTGCGTGCCGGTGGCAGCGCGGTCGATGCGGCAATTGCCGCGCAGGCGGTCCTGACGCTGGTCGAACCGCAGAGTTCCGGCATCGGTGGCGGCGCGTTCCTGATGCATTTCCGGAAATCGGATAGACGCGTTGACGCGTTTGACGGGCGCGAGACCGCGCCCGCCTCAATCCGCCCGGATGTCTTTGTGACACCGGATGGCAAGCGGCGCCCGTTCCGTGATGTCAGCACCGGCGGCGCCGCCGTCGGCGTGCCGGGTATCCTTCGGATGCTGGCGCTTGCCCACAAGGAACACGGTAAACTGCCCTGGTCGCGATTGTTCGACCGCGCGATAGCCCTGTCCGAAAACGGGTTTCCGATATCACCGCGCCTGCACGCAATGATCCGCCGTTCGAAAGATCTGCGCGATTTCCCCGCGGCACGGTCGTATTTCCTGACACCGGACGGCAGGGCGAAACCGGCAGGCAGCCTGCTTCGCAACCCGGCGCTTGCCGACACGTACAAGCGCCTGGCCTCGGGCGGCGCCGAGGTTTTCTATCGCGGCGATATCGCCCGGGACATCTCGGCCGCGGTCGCAAATGCCGCCCGCAATCCGGCGACCATGACACGTGCCGATATTGCCGGGTACCGCGCCATAAAGCGTGCGCCGATTTGTCGTCCCTATCGGACATGGCGGCTTTGCGTCATGCCGCCACCGACATCCGGCGGGCTGACGACGCTGCAGATTCTCGGCCTGCTCGAAGGCTTTGAAATGGCGCGCGTCCCGCCGTCCTCGGTACAGGCGGTGCACCTGATTTCAGAAGCCAGCCGTCTCGCCTATGCCGATCGGCGCCGTTATATCGGAGATCCCGACTTCGTGACCGTGCCGGTGGACGGCATGCTCGACCCGGATTACCTGCGCCACCGCGCCGAACGCATCTCGGGCAGTGAAAGCATGGGAAAGGCATCGCCCGGACGGCCGCGGGGGACCGAAAACGCAAACCTTGCGGATGATGAACGCGAAGGGTTTACATCGACATCACACCTGTCGGTGATTGACCGGGACGGCAATGCGGTAAGCATGACCACGACGATCGAGCGCGCCTTCGGCAGCCGCCTCATGGTCCGGGGCTTCCTGTTGAATAACCAGCTTACCGATTTCGCCTTTATCCCGCGACGCGACGGGCGAACGGTCGCCAATGCGGTTGCCCCCGGCAAACGCCCGCGCAGCTCAATGTCACCGACGCTGGTCTTCGATGCCGACGGAAAACTGTTCGCCACCGTCGGTTCGCCCGGCGGATCGCGCATCATCACCTATGTTACCAAGGCCCTGATCGGCCTGCTGGACTGGAAGCTGGATATGCAGGCAGCCATCGATCTGCCCAATCACGCCAACCGCAACGGCGCGACCGAACTCGAAAAGAACACGCCTGTCGCCGCACATGCGGATGCATTGAAGCGTCTGGGACATACCGTCAAAATTGGCTCCCTGGTCAGCGGCCTGCACGGCATCCGCGTCAGCCCCGGCGGGTATGACGGCGGTGCAGACCGACGACGCGAAGGCGTCGCCCTTGGGGACTAGAGCATGAGCAACGCCGCCAAAGGCGCATTATGGATGATCGCGGCGGCAGCAGCCCTGACGGCAATGGCGGTGTGTATCCGTTACCTGCCGGCCTATTCCGTGCTGCTGATGATTTTCCTGCGCAACGTCATCAACCTGGTGCTGATGGCACCGTCGATGATCCGTCAGGGAAAATCGATGATTGTCACGCAGCGGCTCGGCACCCACGCGCTACGCAACCTGTTTCTCTATAGCGGCAATGTCGCCTGGTTTTACGGCGTTACGTTGATTGCCCTGGCGGATGTGGCATCGCTGCAATTCACGTCACCGCTGTTCACCGCGATCATCGCAGCGGCGTTCCTCGGCGAGAAAATCGGCGGACATCGGATGGTCGCCATCCTCGTCGGGTTTGCCGGCGCGCTGATCATCATCCGCCCCGGCATGATCCCGATAAACCTCGGCACCGTGATGATCCTGATCGCGGCCTTCCTGTATTCCTGCGCCCATGTGGTGACCAAGCGCCTGTCCGACACCGAATCCGGCTCGACCGTCGTGTTCTATATGAGCGTCACCATCCTGGTATATTCGGCCATCCCGGCCTTTTTCGTATGGCAGACCCCCGCCTGGGCGGACATGCCCGCCATGATCGGCCTCGGCATCACCGGTTATGCGACCCATTACTGCATCACCCGGTCGCTGGCGGTCGGAGATGCCAGCTTCGTCATCGCCTTCGACTTCATGCGGCTGCCGTTTTCGGCCCTCCTCGGCTGGCTCCTGTTCCGGGAGCTGCTGGATACCTGGACCGTCGCCGGCGCGCTGATCATTTTCGCCGCCGGGTATTACAGCACAATGCGTGAAGCGAAAAAGTCGGGATAAGCGCTTTCACAACCTGTTCCGCCATCTCATGTTCCTCTATAGACTGCCAGTATGAACGACATTCCAGAAACGACTTCGCCGGAGGCCGGCACCCGACCGGTTATCTCCATTTTACCCGGCCGCCAGAAGCGCGTACGCGCTGGGCATCCCTGGGTGTTTTCCAACGAAATCAAGATGACGCCGGAAGAAAAGGCGCTGACGCCGGGAACGGTGATCGATATGGTCGATGCCGCCGGCAGCGCTGTCGGCAGCGCAATTTTCAACCCGCATACGCTGATCTGCGCACGGTTGCTGACATCGCATTCCTTTGCCGATATCGATGCTGACTGGCTGGCGGCCAAAATCACGCTGGCCACGACCCTGCGCGACCGCCTTTTCGACAAGCCGTTCTATCGCCTTGTCCACGCCGAGGCGGACGGCCTGCCCGGCCTGATCATCGACCGCTATGAAAACACCTGCGTCGTGCAGTTGAACACGGCGGGTATGGAACTGCTGGCCCCCGAGATCGTCTCTGCCCTGCAACAGTCGATTGCCCCCACCGGGATCGTCCTGCAGCGGGACAGCGCCGCACGGCACCTTGAAGGCCTGCCGACCGTCGCGCCCGAGATTATCGGCAATGTGCCTTCTCCTGCGCCGCTGACCGAAAACGGCGTCGGCTTCCTCGCGGATCTTTCGGAAGGCCAGAAAACAGGCTGGTTCTATGACCATCGCGAAAACCGGGCTCGCGTTGCGGCGCTGTCCAAGGGACAGCGCGTCGCCGACGTTTACAGCTATCTCGGCGGGTTCGGCCTGCAGGCTGCGGCCGCAGGCGCCACGGACGTGGTCTGTATAGACCGGTCCGAACCGGCGCTTGATCTTGCCACCCAGGCCGCTGCGGCGGCGGGGCTCAGCGATATCTGCCTGTTCGAAAAGTCCGAAGCGTTTGCAGCGCTGGAGGCATTGTCCTCGGCGAAGGAAAAATTCGGCGTCGTCATTGCCGACCCGCCCGCCTTCGTCAAATCGAAGAAAGACCTCAAACCGGGTGCGCGCGGCTATCGCAAGCTGACCCGGCTGGCGGCCAAGCTCGTCGCGCATGAAGGAATTCTCTGTGTCGCATCATGTTCCCATCACATGCCGACGGATATATATGCGGAACAGGTTCGGCGCGGCGTGCACGATGCCGGACGGACGGGCCGGATACTCCATGTCGGCGGCGCGGGACCGGATCATCCGGCACATCCGCACCTGCCGGAAAGCGCCTATCT